>NZ_JBEZLR010000017.1:29386-124003 GCF_040652275.1 Streptomyces sp. NPDC048275 | reverse complement strand
CCGACGCCCTCGCGGCCCTCCAGGCTCGAGTCCTTGCCCAAACAGGCGAGCCCCACAACAAGATCAAGACGACGTGTTAATGATCTGCAAGCCCTAAGGGTCGAACGCAAGTCCACGGTCGCCGGTGCAGCGCAGCGGTGGACCGTCCGGAGTTCGGGCTGCCCGCCGAAGGAGTCCACCGCGTGTCGCGCCATCCCTCCCCGCTCCCGCACCACCGAGCCGCCAGGCCTGGGCCGGGTCCCGGTATCGGTCCCGCCCAGCACTCCGCGTTGCTTCTGCTGCGCGGATACGCCGCCTGCGACGCCCGGGCCGTCGGCGCGGCCCTCGACACCCTGGACGAGTCCGCCCTCGACGAGACCTACACCTACGTTTGCGCCGTCATGGATGTCACCCTGCGGCTCACCCTGACCGCCCAGCCCTCGGCCCGCGATGTGGTCCGGGCCGCCGAGCACACCGCCACGGCGGCTCCGCCACACTACGAATTCGCCTTCGGCCAGGCCGTACAAGCCTGGGCGGCGGGGGACTTGACGGCCCTGAGCCACGCCGCTGACGCGGATCCGCCGGGGGCGGTGCATCTGCTGGCCGTGATGGTCGTCGCCCTGGGCACCGCCGTACTCGACCACGACGGCCTGAACGCCCTGCTCAACTGCCTACCGGGCGCCCCGAGTCGATCGTGATTCGTAGATGACGCGCCTCGGCCGCGGCGGCTACGGCCAGGAGTTCCGGTAAGACTGCCTCACGATCAGCTCCGGCCGTCCGCGGGTCGCCGCGCCGACTCGTTCTCCTGGGCCAGGCGCCGCAGGGCCATCAGCGCGGGCTCCAGCATGACTGTCAGCAGCAACGCACGTTCGGCCACTTCCCATGGGTCATCGATTCCGTCCAGTTGATCGAGGTCGAGCGCCGCGGTCCGTTCGGCCAGGCGGGCGTACGGCACGAGCGTGCTCCAGTCCAGCGGGACGCCGAGGCCGCGCAGCGAACCCAGGGTCTCGGCGAGCGTGCGGCGGGCCGGCGCGGACGTGTGCACATCCCAGCCCAACTCCTTGATGAACGCGTCGAGGAGCCGGAGCGGGAGTCTGTCGAACCAGCCGAAGTACTACCCCTCCGGGAGGGGCTGCTCCCGGTCGGTCCGCCCTGATCGGAGTCCGGGGGCTGTCCGTGAACACCACCTGCGACGTCCTGGGGGGCCTCGCGGAGCACACCGGCGACACCCGCCTCCTCCTGGACCTCGCCCTCGGTTCCGTCAGTCCGGACATACGCATCGGGTCGGGCTCCGCTCTGGTCATTGGATACCTCTACGGTCTAAACCGCTTGCTTGACTCAAGCACTTCGCACATGGTTGCCTGACTCAAGTAAGCCGAGCACACGACGCCCCGCCGTGGGCACGCAGTCCCGGGGCCTCCTCGAGCGGAGGCGGCCTCGCCGCGCCGAACCCGTGGGGACGGGAGACGGCGCAGTCCCGGGCTCGGCGGCCGGTTCACTCCGCCGCCCGCCGCCGAGCCCGAGGACCCCGACCGACGTCGACTCTTTCGACGTCGTGGACCAACGGCACGCGGAATTCGAGAAGTTGGCGCGCACCGCGCGCCAGCGGGGCGACGAGGGCCGAGTCGCGCCCCCGCCGCCTATTCGACCTCGTCGAGAAAGCCGAGCACACACTGTGTGAGCAGGGCGGCGGCCTGCTCGCCGTACGAGGGAAGGCTGGAGGTCGGAGGTCCGCGAGCGCACCGCACGGCGAGACGCGGGGGCGCCGGTGGCGGCCGGAGGCCCGTCCGGAGCCGGCGCCCTGTTCGCCCCGCCTCGCTCAGTCGGTGCCCGCACCCCTCGCAGACGACTGGCAGGGCATGATGACCGGCATGCGCATCCGCATCGACGCTGTCGACCTGCCCGGCCTCACCTGCCCGGCTCCCGCCGACGGCAACGTCCCCGCGTACGACAACCTCCACGTCGCCGTACAACGCCGCGACCGTCCGGCCGAACTCCTCGACCCACAGCCCGGTGACGCCACAGCGGCGACCTGGACCCTCGAGTGCACCGCGGTCGCCACGCCGACGGGCATCGACGTGAAAGGCCCCTACGTGCAGGACCGTCTGGGCCGCCGGTTCATCTACCTGTCGTGGGGCACGGTAGACGAGGTCGGCGTCTTCGCCATGTTCCGCCGCGCCAAGCTCATGCTCGACGCCGTCCCCGCCGAGGTGCTCGCCGCCGCCACCCGCAGCGGCCTGCTGGTCGGACGCCTCGGTCTGACCGACGCGTGCGGCCGGCCCCGCTGCGCGCGCGTCGAGCCCCCGGACATCGCCTGGACGGCCGAATCCTCTTGAGAGGGCGCCCGGAGTGAGACGTTCCGCATTCCGTCCACCGGACGCAACGGACCGCGGCTGTAACGCCCGCCGTCACTCCTACGAGGCTGGGAAAAGACCGGGGAGCGACCCTGGGGAGGATCACCAACTCGGTGTGGGTCAGCTCAGTTGCTCTTGAGTAGCCGTACTCATGCCTGTTCGCGGGCGCGGCCGCCATCGTTATGGCATCGCCCTCCGGCACACCGCCGAAAGGGGAACGCACCGCTGGCTTCACCTACCGGAGGACATCATGAGCAGCTCCCGCCACAGCCGTTCCGCGCTCGCCCTGGCCACGGACAACTGGCTCTCCCGGGTCTACCTGGCCGCCGTCACGGCCGCGACCTGCTTCTTCCTCTACGACTCCCTCTTCATCACCCACGCCGATGCCTCCATGGCCGGCGCCGTGCCCATGCTGCTGACCGCCCCGCTGGGTCTGCTGTACACCCTCATGCCCGACGGCACGCTCACCGGCACGAACGACGGCCTGTTCACCGCCCTCTACCTCGCCGGTACAGCCGTAGCCGCCCTCGCCAACGCCGCCTTCATGGGCTTCGCCCTCCGCAGGCTCCGCCCGCCGTCTCCCAACACCGCCCCCGGCGTCTGAGCGTTGGGCCGCCCCTCGGCCACCGACCATCCCCGATCCGAGGACGCCCATACCTCAACTCGCCCTCTCCGACGACTTCGCAACGGATCCGATCTCGCTCCAGAGGCCCGTCCAGAAGGAAGTCAACGACGCGATCCAGATGTTCCGGAGCATGACCGTTCCCCAGCTCTACGCCAGCAAGGGCACGCACCCGGAACCGGAACTCACGGGCAGCCGGACCGGCGCCGCAACCGGTTGAATGGTAAACTAACTTGGCATATTCCGGTGATAATGCTTGATAAATGTGCGCGCGTGAGACACGTATTTCCGCACGCACGGACAGTTCCACGCGCAAGGAGTCCTCGTGATAGCCGTGCCCGAACCGGATCTCACCCCACGCGAACTGATCGCGAGGGCCGTGGCGATGCGGCCCACGCTGCTCGAACGACAGGCGGAAACCGAGCAGTTGACCGTCTACCCGAAGAACACCCACGAGGACTTTCTGCAGGCCGGTTTCTACCGGATTCTGCAGCCGCGCAGGTACGGCGGCTACGAGTTCGACGCGTCGACGTTCTACCGCGTCGTGACCGAGCTCACGCGCGGCTGCCCGTCCACCGGCTGGGCCTTTTCGCTCACCGCCGCCCATGTCCTGCAGGTCGCCTCGTTCTTCGGAGAGAAGACTCAGGACGAACTCTTCGGCGACGACGGCGACTTCCGAGCCCCCAGCACCGTGGCCCCCGTCGGGATGGCCCAGCCCGACGGCGACGGACACGTCGTGCTCGACGGCACCTGGTCCTACTCCTCCGGCTCCCCGTACGCCACCCACTACCTCGCACACACGTTGCGCGCCCCCGAGAACCCGGGCGACCGGCCGGGATTCGTGCTGTTCGTCGCACCGCGCTCCTCCTGGACGCTGCTCGACGACTGGTACGGCACCCTCGGCCTGCGCGGCAGCGGCTCCAACAGCATCCGCTTCGACCAGGCCCGCATCCCCACCCACTACACCCTGGAGGGGGGCCTGCTCGACCTGCCCGTCGAGGGCGGTACGGCCGGCTCGGAGCTGCACGGCCAAGCGATGTACGCAGGGCGCCCGGCCAGCTTCCTCCAAGGCGAGATCGCCGCCCTGATGATCGGAACCGCGTACGCGGCCGCCGACGAGTACGCCCGGATCGTCTCCGAACGGCGGCTCGTCATGGACCCCAGCCATACCCGCGCCGACCTCCACGACTACCAGCGCCACCTCGGCGAGGCGCTGGCCGCGATCCGTACGGCGGACGCCGCGATGCGTGCCAATGCCGACGACTGGATGGAGGCCGCTGCCGACAACGTGTCGGGCCGGGCCCCCTTCACCACGGAGGTGGACGACCGGCTCGCGCTCGTCCACCTCACCGCCGCGCGCATGGCCTGGGAGGCGCTGCAGGGCATCCTGTTCCGTACGGCGGGCACCCGGCACGGGCGTGACGGCGAGCGCATGCAGCGCTACTTCCGGGACGCCTCCACCATGTGGACGCACCCCTGCCACAGCATGCCCGAACCGCTCGCCCGCCGCGTCGGCCGCGCCCGTCTCGGTCTGCCGTCGGACGACATCCCGCTGGTCTCCTGATCTTTTGATGAAGAGCGGCAAGCTGGTGAAGGCGTAGCTCGCACGGGGAAAACGGGAAACATCAGCACTGCCGGGCGGGTCCCTCGAGGACCTGCCCGGCAGTGCATGCGCCTCATCCAGGCGCACTCTGCGGGTGCCCCAGCGGAATCACACCGACGCAGTGGCCGTCCCGGTCCAGCAGCCGGCCCATGTGCTTGACCGTACGCAGAACCACAGAACGGTCCTGGATGCTCAGTCGCGGCAGCCGGCGTGACAGGTGTGCCTCAAAGGCATGCACGTCGGCCAGCGCGCGCAGCCAGACGTCGATCATCAGGTTGTTCGGTCCGGCGGTGATCGAGCACGACCGGACCTCGCGCACCTCGGCCAGCACCCGACTGGTCTCCTCGAGGTACTGGCCGGGCACGGACGCGAAGTACACCGCGGACAACGGCCACCCGGACAGCGGCCGGGCCAGATCACAGCGCAGGCTCACCCGCGAGGCGAGCAGGGACTGGAGTCTGCGGCGCACCGTGGTCGTGCCGGTGTCGGTCTCCGCCGCCAGGTCACGTATCGACATCCTGCCGTCGGTGCTCAGCAGTTCCACGAGTCGCGCATCCAGCGCGTCCCAGCCCGCGGCGGCCACCTCGGCAGGTGGCGCCGGCGCGGGCAGGGCGGCCTCGAGCCGCGCACACTGGACGGCATCCAGACTGCGCAGCCGCCACCGGCTGCCCTCGGTGGGCACGCCCGTGGACACGTGCGTACGTGTCGCCCGTACCCCCGGCGTCCCTTGGAACAGCACCGTGGTGTGGTGGGCCAGCTCGTCGAGGTCCCGGGCCTGCACCGAGGCCACCACGTCCCTGCCGCCCGCCATGAGCTTGACGTTGGCCACCGCGGGATCCGCCGCGAGAGCCATGGCCACGCCCTCCGCGGCCCCGGGCTCGGTGTCGACCTCGACGACACCGCTCACGACGATCCGGGAGTTGGACAGCCGAGGGTAGGCGGTCACCCACGCCAGACCCGCATCCGCCAGTCGCTGCCAGCGTCGTGCGGCTGTCACCGGATCGACGCCGAGCACATCGCCGATCAGCGTCCACGGAGCCCTGGGATGAATCTGCAGCGCGTGCACCATGCCACGGTCGAGTTCGTCGAGCGCCGGCGCGGCAACATCCTGCACTCGTCGAGGCGGCGCATTCCTGCGCGCCTTTGGGGAATCGAGGCCGAAAGCTGCACCGTGACACGGAGTTTTCTTGCGCATTCCACACTCCCTTCGCCTGTTCCTAATACCGGAGGAGTGACCCAGCCCGCCATGACGGATGTCACGACGCAAGAGACCGCCAGGACCGCTCTGCGGATCCACAACGCCCGGCTCATCGACGGCACGGGGGCAGCCCCCGTGGACAACGCCGTCGTCCTCGCCGATCCCGAGGGAACCATCACCTACGCCGGCCCCGCGGCAACAGCCCCGCCCCATGAGGCCTCTTCGGTCCGGACGGTCGACGCGGGCGGCCGTACCGTCCTGCCCGGGTTCTTCGACTGCCACGTCCACCTCGCCTACGCGCAGGGCTCGCCGCCCAGCCGCCGCGCGGAGCTCGACCCGGTCCTGGTCACGTTGGACACCGCAACGCGGCTGCGGCAGACCCTCGACGCCGGCATCACCACCGCACGCGATCTGGGCGGTCTGTCGGCGGGCTACCGCACGGCCGTCGAGACCGGACGGATCGTGGGCCCGCGGCTGCACACGGCCGTACGGATCCTCAGCCACACCGGCGGCCACGCCGACCTGCGCCTGCCCGACGGCACCGACCTGACTGCCGGGATGTCCGAGATCGCCGACACCGCCGACGCGGCCCGGCTCGCCGTGCGCCGGGTGCTGCGCGAGGGCGCCGACCTGGTGAAGGTCTGCGCCACGGGCGGCATGGGCAGCCCCTACGACGACCCCGACGACGAGGGCCTGCTGGAAGAGGAGATCCGGGCCGCCGTGGACGAGGCCCGGCGCCACGGCGGCAAGCCGGTCGCCGCCCACGCCCAGGGCAACGCGGGCATCCTCAACGCGATCCGCGGCGGAGTGACCAGCATCGAGCACGGTTACGGCCTGGACGATCGGGCCCTGGACATGGCGGGCGAGCGCGGCGTCTTCGTCGTCCCGACGCTGTCCACCGTCTACGCGGGCATCAACAAGGACACGATGCCGGACTACCACTACCAGAAGAAGACCCGCTGGTCCGGCATCACCAAGGAGAACATCGCCCGGGCCATCGAATACGGTTCCCGCATCGCGCTCGGTACCGACGCAGCTGTCGGCCCGCACGGCGTGAACCTGATGGAACTCAGCTACCTGGTGGACCTCGGCATGGACCCGATGGCGGCCATCGTCGCCGGCACCCGCACCTCCGCCGAACTCCTCGGCGTCGCCGACCGGCTCGGCACCCTCGCCTCCGGCCGCACCGCGGACCTGGTGATCTGCGAGGGCGATCCGCTCGCGGACATCGGCGTCCTCGGCGATCCCGCCAACATCGTCTGCGTCGTCCAGGACGGCATCGTCCGCAAGGACCTCCTGCTTCCAGCGGCCCCGACCGGAAGGCAGTCGTGATGTCCTCACTGACCGACCTCCCCGCCCCGGACAGCAAGTCTCCCGACGACCAGCGGTCCAAAGGTCTCGACCGGGTGCTCTCCCTGATCGAGCGGTTGGGCAACGCCCTGCCCCATCCCGTCGTCCTGTTCGCCGGCCTCTTCGTCCTCCTGGCCTTGGCCTCCACCGCGCTGTCCGTCGCCGACGTCTCGGTCAAGGTCCCGGGAACCGACGAGACCAAGGCCGTCGCCGGGCTGTTCACCGGCGAGGGGGTGCGCTGGCTGGTCGAGAACCTGGTCGTCAACTTCGCCACGTTCCCGCCGATCGGCGCCGTCCTGGTCCTGATCATGGTGGTCGGACTCGCGGAGAAGACGGGCCTGCTGGAAACGGTGATGCGGGCAACCCTCGCCCGGGTGCCGCGTGCCGTCCTCCCGTACGCGGTGGCTCTGGTCGCCAGTCAGGCGCACATGATGAGCGATGTCGGCGCCATCGTGCTGCCGCCGCTGGCGGCCCTGGTCTTCAAGAGCGCCGGACGGCATCCCGTCGCGGGCCTCATCGGCGGCTTCGCCTGTGTCACCGCGGGCTACGCCGCCGGATTCACCATCGGCTCGCTCGACGCCCTGTACGTCGGCATCACCCAGCAGGCGGCCTCGGTCCTTCCGGCCACCGACGGCCTCCATATCCATCTCCTCATCAACTACTTCTTCACCGCGGCGAGCAGCATCGTGCTCGCTCTGCTCGGCGGGTTCCTCATCAGCCGCGTCCTGGAGCCGAGGCTGGGGACGTACACGCCGGCCGCGGACGAGGAAGAGACGCAGAGCCTCACGCTCACTCCGGTTCAGCGTCGCGGTCTGCTGGCCGGCGGCATCGTCGTCGTCCTCTACCTGGGCACGGTCCTCGCCCTGTGGCTGCCGACCGGGGCCCCGCTGCGCGGCGAGGGCGGAGCCTTCGTGCCCTCGCCGGCGCTCACCGGCATCGTCCCCGTCCTCTTCGGTGCCTTCCTGCTGGCCGGACTCACCTACGGCTTCACGGTCAAGAAGCTCACCAGCGCCGAGGACGTGGTCACCGCCGTGACCGACTCGGTGAAGAGCATGTCCGGCTACATCGTCATGATGTTCGTCGCCGCGCAGGTCATCGCGCTCTTCAACTGGTCCAACGTGGGTGTGCTGCTGGCGGTGAAGGCCGCCGCGCTGTTCAACTCCATCGGTGTCACGGGCTTCTGGGCGATCATCGCGTTCGTCCTGCTGGCCTCCTGCCTCAACCTCTTCGTCGTGTCCGGCTCCGCGCTGTGGTCCCTCGTCGGCCCTGTCTTCATCCCGGCGTTCATGCTGATGGGCATGAGCCCGGCACTCAGTCAGGCCGCGTTCCGTATCGGCGACTCGACCACGGGCGCCATCACGCCCATGAATCCCTATCTCTTCCTCATCCTCGCGATGCTCCGCCAGTACGAGCCCGAGGCCAAACTGGGCACGCTCATCTCCCGGCTGGCCGTGTTCGTCGTGCCGTTCCTGGTGGTGTGGCTGGTGATCCTCGGCATCTTCTACGGGCTCGACCTGCCGCTCGGGCCGGGTGCGGACATCGGCCTCAAGTGACACCGTCAGTGAGCGCGTTACGCAGTCGGCCGGCTCCACCGGGTTGATCCGGTGGAGCCGGCCGCTGCGCCGTGTCCCGCGCGACGACAAGGAACGGTCCCTCGTGCCGCCTCGGCTCAGCCCTGTGCCACCCATTCCAGGACGACGTTCGAGAACTCCTGCGGCAGTTGCTCGGGGACGGGGACATGGCCGCCGGACAGGACACGGGTCTCGCAGCCGAGCGCCCCGGCGAACTTCTCCAGCGCGGGCATGGAGTAGTGGTCCCCGGCCGCGCAGACGGCGAGCGTGCGGGCCGTGATGTGCGCGAGGCGCTGGTCCAGCAGGGATCGCCGTACCGCCTCGTGCCCTTCCTCCACCCGGTCAAGGACGGTCAGCGCGTCGACCATGAACCGGTTGAGAGCGGCTTCCTCCCCTTCCTCGTAGAAGCCGCGGCGCCGGTTCCACAGCTCCAGCAGGTGTGAGCCGTCGGGCTGGGGGACGACATGGTCGACGGGCTTGCGCTCGCCCGCCGTGCGCCGCTTCTCGTCGTCGACGAAGGGCGTGGCGGAGAGCAGAAGGCTCGCGACGCGGTCCTGGTGGCGTGCGGCGAGTTCCACCGCGATCACTCCGCCCGTGTGATGCCCGACGAGGTGGAAGCGTTCCAGTCCCAGCTCCTCGATCAGCGCATCGGCTGCGTCGGCGAAGCGCTCGATCGAATGCGGACCGTCGGGCTTCGCGGAGGCGCCGAAGCCCAGGGTGTCCATGGCGATGGCCCGGTGTGCGGCGCCGACCAGCGGCAGCACGTCGAGGTACTCGGTCCAGGAACGGGGAGTCTGGTGGAGCATCAGTACGGGCTCGCCCGTACCGCACTCGACATAGTGCAACTGCCCGAAGGGGCTGGGCACATAGCCCCGTAGCAGGGTGTCGGTGGTATCCGTCATCGGCGATCTGCCTTCGTAGGGGTGGGGACGGAGAGGGCCGGCAGCACCGAGGAACCGACGGCTTCGATCAGGTCGGTCGGCGGGTCGTACGAGCCGACGTGCTGGAGGAAGACTCCGGTGACCCCCGTGGCGCGCAGGGCGCGGAGCCGCTCGGTGATCTGGTCCGCGGTGCCGAACAGGCAGAACTCCTGAGCGAAGCGCAGGGCGGCCTCGTCGCTGATCCACTCCGAGCAGATCTCGACGGCGGCGTCCCAGTCCTCGGCGTGCACGAGATCCGGGTAGACCCCCTCGACCTTCGCGGGGACGGCGGCCTCGATGCCCGCGAGGGCGAGGAAGGGGGCTCCGCCGTTCTGTGCGATCGAGGCGCAGATCGGTTTGATCAGCCGGGCTTCGGCTTCGAGGTCGTCGGTCACCGCGCAGAACGCGGAGACGGTCAGCGGTATCTCCCCGGCCTGTCGGCCCGCGGCCTCGGCACCCTCGCGCACCCGGGCGGTGGCGCCTTCCAGGGTTCTCGGCGAGACACCGCTGAGGAGGATCACGCCGTCGGCGACCTCACCGGCGAGCCGCAGGTTCTTCGGCCCGCTCGCGGCCAGGTGCAGGGGCACTTGGGGCTGAGGATCGCGCAGTCGGGAGCGGACCTTGCCCTCGGAGCCCTCGGAGCAGCCCTCGAAGTCCCATGCACGGCCGTCGAGCAGTGCGCGCAGCATGGCGAGTCCTTCGCGCATCGCCGCCGAGGTGGTCTGGCGCAGGCCGATGGGGCCGACGGAGCTGTTGCCCACACCGAGCCCGAGGGTGAAGCGGCCGGGGGCGAGTTCGGCGACGCTGCGGGCCGCCGAGGCGACGACGGCCGGGTGCCGGGTCGCCAGGTTGGTGACCGCGGTGCCGAGACCGATCCGCTCGGTGCCCAGGGCGGCGGCGGTCAGCGTCGTGAACACGTCCCGCCACAGCAGCTGGGAGTCGGGGAACCATACGTCGTCGAAGCCGAGCTCCTCGGCGCGGCGTACGGTCTCGACCACGCGGTCCGCCCGGTCACAGGGCGGGACACGGACGCCGACCCGCAGCCGGGCTTGTTCGGCGCTCATGCCCGAGCCTTCGCCAGGTCGAGGGCAATGTCGGTGATCATGTCTTCCTGCCCGCCGACCATCCCCCGGCGCCCGACCTCGACGAGGATGGCGCGCGTGTCCAGGCCGTAGCGGGAGGCGGCGGTTTCGGCGTGGCGCAGAAAGCTGGAGTAGACGCCCGCGTAGCCGAGGCTGAGCGTTTCGCGGTCGACGCGCACCGGCCGGTCCTGGAGCGGTCGTACGAGGTCATCGGCGGCGTCCATCAGCGGGAACAGGTCGCAGCCGTGCTTCCAGCCCATCAGGTCGGCCACCGCGACGAACGCCTCCAGCGGGCAGTTGCCGGCGCCCGCGCCCTGCCCGGCGAGCGAGGCGTCGACACGGACGGCGCCGCTCTCCACGGCGACCACGCTGTTGGCCACCCCGAGCGCCAGGTTGTGGTGGGCGTGGATGCCCAGCTCGGTGTCTGCCGACAGGACGTCACGATAGGCGCGCAAGCGGTCCCGCACGCCGTCCATGGTCAGCCGTCCACCGGAGTCGGTGACGTACACGCAGTGGGCTCCGTACGACTCCATGAGCTTGGCCTGACGGGCGAGTTCGGCGGGTTCGGCCATGTGGGACATCATCAGGAACCCGGCGACGTCCATGCCCAGCTCCCGCGCGGCGGCGATGTGCTGGGCGGAGATGTCGGCCTCGGTGCAGTGGGTGGCCACGCGCACCGACCGGATGCCCAGCGCGTGGGCCCGCTCGAGGTCGTGGATGGTACCGATGCCGGGCAGCAGCAGGGTCGTGGGGATCGCCTGCTGCACGGCGCCGACGACCGCCTCGATCCACTCCCAGTCGGTGTGGGCACCGACGCCGTAGTTGACGCTGGAGCCGGACAGGCCGTCGCCGTGCGCGATCTCGATGGCGCGGACCCCGGCCGCGTCGAGGGCGGCGGCGATGGTGCGGGCCTGCTCGACGGTGTAGCGGTGCCGGATGGCGTGCATGCCGTCGCGCAGGGTGACGTCCTGGATGTACAGCGTGGTGGTCACTTGGCTGCCTCCGTCAGGTGGTGCGCCGCCAGGCGTTCCGCGGTGCGCAATGCGGCCGAGGTCATGATGTCGAGGTTGCCCGCGTAGGACGGCAGGTAGTGGGCGGCGCCCTCGACCTCCAGGAACACCGACACCTTCACCGGCGCGCTGCCGGAAGGCACCAGCGTGCGCAGCGGGTCGTCGGCACCGACCCGGTCGAACTGCACCTTCTGCTTGAGGCGATATCCGGGCACGTAGGCCTGGACGCGGCCGATCATGCCTTCGACGGAGGCGACGACCGCCGCCTCGTCACAGTCGGAGACCAGGCAGTGCACCGTGTCCCGCATGATCAACGGCGGTTCGGCCGGGTTGAGGACGATAATCGCTTTGCCCCGGGCCGCCCCACCGACCTTTTCGATGGCGGACGCGGTGGTCTCGGTGAACTCGTCGATGTTGGCCCGGGTACCGGGGCCCGCCGAACGGGAGGCGATGGAGGCGACGATCTCCCCGTAGTGGACGGGTGTGACGGCCGAGACGGCGGCGATGACGGGGATGGTGGCCTGTCCCCCGCAGGTGACCATGTTGACGTTGGGGCTGTCCAGATGGGCGTCGAGGTTCACCGGCGGCACCACGTACGGGCCGAGGGCGGCCGGGGTGAGGTCCACCACCGTGCGCCCGAGGGCGCGCAGCACCTCGTCGTGGCGGCGGTGAGCGCCGGCCGAGGTGGCGTCGAGGACGATCCGTACGTCGGCGAACTCGTCCATCGCGACCAGCCCGTCCACGCCCTCGTGCGTGGTGGGCACCTTCAGCCGGCGGGCGCGGGCCAGGCCGTCGGAATCCGCGTCGATGCCGGCCATCGCGGCCATCTCCAGGCTGTCGGACAGCCGGAGCACCTTGATCATGAGGTCGGTGCCGATGTTGCCGGAGCCGATGACGGCCACCTTCGTGCGGGCGCTCATCGCCTGTTCCCTTCCGCCGCGAACCCGACCTGGACCGTGCCCAGGTCGCCGATACAGGCCTCGAACCGGTCCCCCGGAGCCGCGACGGCCATCGGGCCCAGGGCTCCGGTCAGCACGATCTCCCCGGCGCGCAACGGGTCGCCCTTCGCGGCGACGGTCGAGGCGAGCCAGGCCGCCGCGTTGAGCGGGCTGCCGAGACAGTCGGCACCGGTTCCCTCGGAGACCACCTGGCCATTGCGGGTCATGGTCATGCGCAGGCCGCGCAGGTCCAACCGCGTCAGCGGTACGGGGGTGGAGCCGAGCACGAACAGACCACTGGAGGCGTTGTCGGCGACGGTGTCGACGATGGTGATGTCCCAGTCGGCGATCCGGCTGTCCACGATCTCCAGCGCGGGCAGCGCGAATTCGGTCGCGCGGATCACGTCGGCCACCGTGCAGTCGGCATGCGGCAGATCGGCGCCGAGGACGAGGGCGACCTCCGCCTCCACCTTGGGCTGGAGCAGCCGCCCGGCCGCCACCTCGCCGCCCTCAGGAACCGCCATGTCGGCGAACAGCACCCCGAAGTCCGGCTGGTCCACGCCGAGTTGGGCCTGCACGGCGGGCGAGGTCAGTCCGATCTTGCGGCCGACGAGGCGCCGCCCGGCGGCCAGGCCGCGCTCGACGTTCACGCGCTGTACCGCGTACGCGGCTTCGGTGTCGCCGTCGGCGAGGAGCGCGCGAACTGGTGGACACGCGCTCCCCGCGCAGATGGCTTCGTTCAAGGCGTCGGCGGCCTTGACCACTGCGGGGAGCGGGCTTTCGGCGGTCATGGACACACTCCATGCACCGCGCTACGGGACAGGGACATACGGAACCTCCAGGTGTGCGGGTACGTAGGCGTACGGCGTGCGGGAGCGGAGACAGGTCCGCACTCGGGGCTCATCAGGCTGTCGCCGCGCCGCTGATGAGGGGTGTGTCGGCGGATCGGAAGCGGTCGGTGCGGTGGACGAGCTTGACGGACCGGGCGATCGGGGCGAGGGTCGCCGCCCGGTCGAAAGCGCTGTCGCCGCCGCCGACGACCGCCACGTCCTGGTCGGCGTGGTCGGCGGGCCGCGGTACGAAGTACACCTGTCCGCGACCCAGGTAGGCGACGAGGTCGCGGCCGCGCACCCACGGGAATCCCGCGATGTCGAAGATGCGCTTCTCCGCGTACGTCGCGCCGATCTGGCCGCCGCACCGGGGAAGGACGTCCATGACCGCCACCCGCAGCCCGCGGAAGCCGGCGTTGTAGCTGCCGTAGAGGCTCGCGGGCCCGGCGCCGATGATCAGAACATCGGTCTCGATCAGGTGCGACTCGTCCGTGCTCACCGGCACGTCGGGAAGAACGCTCATGGTCCGGGAGCGTATGGACCGGGCCGTTCCCGCCAAATGGTTCTGTTCCGGTGAGCAGGACGTTTCGCTTATGCGGCCGCGGGCGGGGCTGGGAAGGTCGGCGCCCGATGATTCCCGGCACGGGGGAGGACGTACATGCACAGGGACGGAACATCACGATCCGGGTCCAAGAGAAGCGCCCTGACGGTGGGAGATCCGCAGTCCTCGCCCTCCCACCGATCGATCAACTGCCGGGCCCGGGACAACACCTCGCCCAGCACCGGCGCACAGGGTGGGTTCTCGCCGTGCGCCGACGAGCCGGAGCGACCACTGTCCCGCGTCGCCGCGCGAGACCGGGCTTCCTCCGTGCCGCTCACCCCAGGGACCGGCTGATCCCCAGGGCCGCGGTGCGCAACGCGCGGGCGTGCCCGGTGAGGTCCATACGGTAGGTCGGCGCGGTGATGGACAGCGCGCCGACGAGCGTGGCATGGCGGCCGAAGACCGGCACGGCCATGCTCGTGTAGCCGAGGCGCACCTCCTCGGTCTCGATCGCGATGCCCTCCGCCCGGGTCCGCTCCAGCTGGGCGCGCAGCCGGCCCGGTGAGGTGACGGTGTGGCGGGTGAAGGGTTTCAGCCCGCTTCTGACCACCGCCGCGAACAGGGCGTCGGGCGAATGGGCCAGGATCGCCTTTCCGGTGGCCGTGCAGTACAGCGGCAGCCGGCCGGCGACCCGGGACTCCTCGTTCAGCCCGCGGTGCGGGAAGATCTTCTCCAGGTACACGACGTCGAGGCTGTCGTGGATGGCGAAATGGATGGTCTCCCGGGTGGCCAGCAGGAGGTCCTCCATGTACGGCTGGACCACCTCGCGCAGGATCCGCTGCCGGTGTACCCGCTGGCCGATCTCGAACAGCCGCAGGCCGAGCCGGTAGTCGCAGCCGACGCGCTCCAGTAGCCCCCACTCGACCAGCTCCTGGGCGAGCCGGTGCACGGTGGCCTTGGCCACCCCGGTCCGGCGTACCAGGTCGGCGAGGGAGAGGGTGTTGTCCTCGGCGGTGAAGGCCTCCAGGATGGGCCGGACCTTGCCGAGGACGGAGTTCATCGGGTCAGGACAGGACAGCGTGGCCCGCGTCCCGGGCACGCCTGGCACGGCGGGTGCGGCAGGTGCGGTGTCGGCACGGCTGACGGACGTGACGGTCATGAGAAGAACCTCGCAATCGATCCGATACCCCCGAAGTACGTGGTCCCTGCAACGGAACCATGCCTTCCCCGATCATGGCCATGCCCAGGCGTTAATTCGCCGTGACCGCGGACGCGGAGCGGAGGCCGGGCCCGAGCGGGTTCTTGTTGCCGCAGACCACCAAGGCCGACGCAGCCGCTATGTGGACGTGGTTCCCGAGCTGCCGCTCACCGAGACCGGCAAGATCCGCAAGGCGGCGCTGCGTGCCCGCGACGTCACGACCGCCACCTGGGAACGGACCGCTCATGCTCTGGGCTCGACTTGATCGACCGACTCCGTCATCGGCCCGGGGCGGGCGATCGCGGCTGGTACACCACCCAGCTGGAGACGTACCCGAAGTGTCGGACCCGGTCGGACAGGAGCCATGCGGGCATCAGCCAGCAGCCGCAGCGACCCCCGGATCAGGTCGAACCCGTACCCCACTTCCATGGACGCAGCCACGCTCCCGTTCCGGCCGCCCGGTGTGAAGGCGGCGAGGGGACACCTGGGTCCGCCGCTCCTTCGGTCTCTGCGACAGCCGGGCTTGCGCCGCCCGAGCCCGCGGCAGAGGTCCGGGAGCGGAAACGGGCACGGGACGAGACTGTCGATTCGGGAACAGCCGGTTCGGAAGCGATCGAAGCGGTCGGTTCGGAAGCGGCCGGTTTGTGGAGCAGGAGCAGCGCCGCGTCGTCGTGCAGTCGGCCACCCACATGCGCCAGCAGTTCGTCATGGAGGGCGGTGAGGGTGCGCGCCGGATCATCGGACACGTGGCGGGCCAGCCCTTCGGCGAGCGGGTAGAACTCACAGCCGTGGTCGCGGGCTTCGGTGACCCCGTCGGTGTAGAGCAGCAGATGATCCCCGTCGGCGAAGGGCAGCACCTGGAGGCTCGGGGCCTCGCCCGAGAGCGCGCGCAGTCCGAGCGGCGGGACCGGATGGGTGGGCTCCACCTCCACGACGTCTCCGGACGCGCGTACCAGCAGCGGAGGCGCGTGTCCGCAGTTGACGATCTCCAGATGGCCTGCCTGCGGGTATCCGGCGACCACCGCGGTGACGAAGTCGTCACCGCCGAGATTGCGCGCCAGGCTCCGCTCGATCCTGTCGACGACGGCGAGGAGATCGGGCTCGTCGTAGGCGGCCTCGCGGAAGACACCGAGCACAAGTGCGACGGTCCCCACGGCCGGCAGCCCCTTGCCGCGCACATCCCCGACGATCAGCCTGACCCCGTACGGGGTGGCCACCAGTGCGTACAGATCCCCTCCGATACGAGCCTCCGCCGCCGCGGCGCTGTAGCGGACGGCCACCCGGAAGGGGCCCACAGTCTCCGGTACGGGCTTGAGGAGCGCATGCTGAGCGGTCTCCGCGACCGAGCGAACGTCCGCGAGCACCCGTTCACGACGTCCGCGCAGCGCGCTGGCCAGGCCGCTCGCCAGCGTCACGGCCGCCAGTGCGGACAGTACGGCCGCCAGTTCGCAGTCCCAAACACCGTCCCGGGTAGCGAGCGCCGCGCACAGCGTCACCGCGAGGAAACCGGCGCAGACGACTCCGCGCGGCCCATTGGTGGTGGCGGCCAGCGCGGGCCCGGCCGCGAGCAGCGGCAGCCAGGCCATCCCTGCTCCGCACAGGAGATCGACGAGCACGACGGCCAAGACGATCAGCACGGGCAGTACGGGCGTACCGGCGGCCAACTGCGCGGCGGCACGCCTGTGCACCGACGCTCCGAGAGGGGCGATGCGGTTCCCACAGGGCCGCTCCGGCGAATGGTCGCCACCATGGTCCCGGGCCTGACTCATGTTCGTCCGCAAATCCTCACCTGGTGTACGCGGGGAGAGAGACTCCCGATATGTCCGTTTCATCCAGGAAACGGTGTCGGCTCGCGTGCCGCAAGGACATGATTTTCAGATAGTGAGCGAAAGGCTCCTGGTTACGCGATTCGCGGTCGAAATCAGCCGCGCCCGGATCTCCTCGAGTCGGGAAAGCCGACTCACCGGCATGGAGACACCGAGCGAGCCGAGCGTGTCCCGGCTGTAGACGGGCACGGCGAGGCAGACCGTGCCGACGGCGTACTCCTCCAGGTCCGTGACGGCCGGGGCCACGGGTGAGTCGTCGAGTCGCCGGAGCAGTTCCGGAGAGCTGGTGATGGTCCGTGGCGTGAGGTCGGCGAGGAGGTGCCGGGAGAGGTATTCCTTGCGGGAGTCGTCGTTCATTTCTCGCAGCACGGCCTTGCCCAGCGCGGTGGCGTGCCCCGCATCCTCGAATCCCACCCAGAGGTCGACCCGGGGCGCCCGGGGACTGTCGACGATCTCCGCGACCCGGATCTCGCCCTCCTCGTAGAAGGTGAGATAGGTGGCGGTCGCCAGCTCGTCCCGCAGAGCGGCGAGCGTGGGGCGGACACGGCTGAGCAGCGCCTGTCCGCGGCCCGTGGTGTGCAGCGTCTGCAGCTTGTCGCCCAGGACGAACCCGCCGTCACCCAGCTTCCGTACATATCCGTCGTGACACAGCGTTCGCAACAGGTGATAGGCAGTGGCCAGGGGCAGGTCCGTCTCACGTGCCAGCTGCTTCGCCGGCGCGCCGTTCTCGTGCGCGCTCACCGCCTCCAGCAGGCGGAAGGCGCGCTGCACGGAGGTGATGAGCGTAGGGCCGTCCTGAGCACGCATACGACCAGCGTGCGCCGGGCGCACAGCGCAGGCAAGGCGCGCACAGCCCGTCCCCAGCGGGAAATTCGCTTTCCGAGAAAGGAATAGTTCAAGCGTTTGGGGGAACGGCAGAATTGTCGACCGGACATGTTTGGAAGGAATTTCGCCGGTCAGCCGTAGTAGTGGATCGCACCGTCGAAGCAGTGAGGACGTGATCTTCCATGGCCAAGCAGCAGAAGGCAAAGGCCAAGGCGGAGCAAGCCAAGGGAAAGGCCAAGGAGGCCGCCGGGCGTGCTGTCGGCAACGAGGGTCTGACTGCGGAAGGCAAAATGGAGCAGGCGAAGGGCGACGCCCGCCAGGCCAAGGAAAAGACGAAGGACGTAACGAAGGACGTGTTCCGACACTGAGGATCACCCGATGCACAGGGCCCGCCGCACGCTCTTGCGGCGGGCCCGCGTCTTTTCAGGCGAAGGAGAGAGAAATGTGCGGGGAGCACCGGCCGCACTCCACCGACACGGCGACCGCCCCGGGCCGACCGCGCTCGCCCGGACCGCGCAGTCCCGCCGAGGTGCGTGAGGCGGTCAGACACGCGCTGGAAGGCACACACCGATCCCGCGGGCATGACACCACAGGCGAAGACGACGCCGTCGGCGACGCCCTGCTCGTCGCCTCGGAACTCACCACGAACGCGATGCTGCACGGCGGCGGTGTCACCGGGTTCGAGGTGATGCTGGTCGACGGGGACATACACCTGTCGGTGAGCGACCACAGCCAGAAAGTACCCGTGCCGCCACGGCGCGTCGACGAACCGGGGTCCAGAGGGATCGCGGGCCATGGCTGGCCGATCATCTGCCGCCTCGCCCGCGACATCATCATCTCGGACCTCCACGCCGGAGGTAAGCGCATCACGGCCGTCGTACCGCTCTCACCCGGGTAAAGACCACGGCGGGCGCGCCGACGGGATCGGTCACGGCACTGGTCCGGGTGAAGACCATCGACACTGGTCCGAGTTCACGCTGTGAGGACCTGTCGGGATGCCCCTGCCGCGGACGGTGCACCCCGCACGGCGAGGCGCACCGGGTACGTGGTCTTCGCCGGATCCACCACTGGGTCCCCCAGCACGATCCGGCCCGCCGCATGCAGGGCGTCACACTCGTCGGTGGGCAGGGCCACATAACAACCGCCCCGCCCCGTACCGGAACTGAGTGCCTGCCAGTATCCATACCGGCGACGCCCGTTGGCGTGCACGGTGAGGCAGACGGGGACGCGCTGCACGGTGATGAGACGCAGAACCTCGGCACCGCCGGGGCCGAGCGGAGCGGGCGTGCCCGGGAGGGAACGGAGCCTCGTCAGCGGGCTCCGGTCAGGGCTCGCGGCGCGGCGGCGGAGAGCGGGCGTCATGTGCAGGCGGCCTTTCGACGGACGGGTTCGATCGCGTACCGCCGGGAGCGGTGACGTTCTCGCTGCTCACCATTGTTCCGGAGGGCACTGACAACGCGGTCGGGACCGCTGCGGAACGCTCCCCTGGACCCGTTCACCGAAGGGCGTCCGTGCGCGAGGGGCGCGACCGTCCCGCTCGCGGAACGGAACTGCTTGAACGTGAAACGGACATGGACGACCGGCCCTTCGCGGGCACGGCCCCCCGAAAATGCCCGTCCGACGCGGCAGGGAGGCCAGGTGGCAAGATGGGACCGCGGATGAGGCGCGATGGCGCTTCAACAAATAAGCAGGTGGCACATGTCCCATGAGCCCGGCGAGGTCTGGGAGCAGTTCGCGGTCGCCTTGGCGGAAATGGCACGAGATCTGCTGGCACAGGACTCGGCCCAGGACACTTTGGACCGCATCGTGGAGCATGCGACCGTTCTGATCAACGGATGCGACCACGCCGGCATTCTCACCGTGCGGCGGGGTGAAGTGCACTCCCTGGCGGCGACGAGCGACGTGGTGCGCCGCGCGGACCGGATACAGCAGGATCTGAAGGAAGGCCCGTGCTTCGACGCCGTGACCGAGCGCCAGCAGGTCTACACCATCGAGGACTCGCGGCGGCCGCATGAGCGCTGGTCCCGCTTCGCCCCCGAGCTGAGGAAGCTGGGCATCGGGAGCGTGATGGGCTTTCTCCTTTTCACCGAGGACGACGAGCTCGGTGCTCTCAACCTGTACTCCCACCGGCCGGACACCTTCGACGAGGCCGCTCGGCGTGCCGGCTGGATCCTCGCCTCGCACGCCGCCGTGGCCTTCTCCGCGGCCCGCACGCACCAGCAGCTCGGCCACGCCTTGGAGACCCGTCACGAGATCGGCGAGGCCATGGGCATCCTCATGGAGCGCCACGGGCTGAACGAGGACACGGCCTTCAAGGTGCTCAAGAAGGCGTCCCAGGACCACAACGTCAAACTGCGCGCGATCGCCCGCCAGATCTGCGAAACCGGCGAGAAACCCGGCTGACCACGGGGACGGCCGGGGGCATCCGGCCGCAGGGCGGTCCGCGGCCGGATGCGGCGTTGATGTTCGGGCCGAGCCTGCTCCCCGCCGTCAGCCCTACGGATTCCGGCGTCGGCCCGGTCTCCTCGGCATGGGCTCGGCTTCCCGGGAACCGGCGGTCACTTCCTCGGAGGCGAGTATCTGGTCGCCGTACACATCCTGTATCCAGGTGGTCTGGTAGACCGTGTCGAGGTAGCGCTCTCCGAGGTCCGGGGAGATGGCCACAGCGGTGAGGCCAGGCGTTTCATTCTCGGCCAACCAGTCCATCGCGCCGCTGACCACCGTTCCGGTGGAGCCGCCGAACAGGAAGCCGTGTCCGGCCAGACGGTGGCAGGCGCGGATGGTGTCGGCCTCCTCGACCCAGATCACCTCATCCACGTAGGACTCGTCCAGCAGCGGCGGGCGCATGCTCATGCCCAGGCCGGGAATCAACCGACGGCCCGGCTCGCCGCCGAAGGCCACCGAGCCGACGGTGTCCACCGCGATGATCCGCACGGGCCGGTGCCACTGGCGGAAGTAGCGCGCGCAGCCCATCAGGGTCCCGGTGGTGCCCGCCCCGACGAACAGTGCGTCCAGCTGCGGGAACTGGCGGGCTATCTCCGGCGCCGTCTTGCGGTAGTGCGCCCGCCAGTTGCCCGGATTGGTGTACTGGCTGAGCCACACGTATCGGTTGTCGGAGGCACACAACTCGCGTACGTAGTCGATGCGCGCGCCGAGGTATCCGCCGTTGGCGTCCAGGTCGGCGATGATGTGTACGTCGCCGCCCAGTGCCTCCATCAGCAATCTGGTCGACAGATTGCAACGGGAGTCGGTCACACACAGAAACCGGTAACCCTTGCTCGCGGCAATCATGCTGAGCGCTACACCCAGGTTTCCGGACGAGGACTCGACCAGAATCGAATCCGGCATCAGGAGTCCGTCCCGTTCGGCGGCCTCCACCATCTCTACCGCGGCCTTCAATTTGATCGAGCCCGCGAAGTTGAAGCCCTCGCACTTCAGGTAGAGGGAGCGCCCAAAAATCGGCTGGAGGTCGACATAGAGTTGACTCTCGTTGAAGGCATGGGGATCGGAGATGACGGGCACGCTGGCCTCCTGATGCCAGGGCTGACGGACAGGGTGATCAGCCGTATCGGCGCAGTTCGTGGAAGAAGTCGTCGATGAGGCGGAGGTGTCCGGCCCTGGCCACTTCGTCGTAGACGTACTTGCCGACAGCGAGGTCGAGGACACCGAGTCCGAACGGCGAGAAGATCACAGGCCGGTCGGTCGGAAGAGTGATCCTTCCTGTCATGACATCGTTGAGGGTGCCGTCCAGGAAGCCGCGGTTGCCGACGAGTTGCTCGGCCAGGTGGGGAGAGGTGTCGGCTTTCAGACAGTGCTCGACGTCGTCGACGATGTTGGCCGAGCCGAGCAGGATGTCGGGGGCGAGATCGCGCAGCGACACGTGCAGGACCACGGGATGGTGGGTGAACCACGCCGGGTCGGTGACGTGGGGCTTGCCGGCGACGGTGGCGAAGACCACCAGGTCGCTGGAGCGGATCAGGTCCTCGGCGCTGCCGTGGTCGACGACCTGGCCGGTGGCGCCGGATTGCTGCAGATAGCCGCAGAAACCGGCGGCGCTGTCGGCGGACACATCGTGCACACCGATGGTGTCGAAGGTCCAGCCGGTGCCGGCCAGGAAGGTGTGGATGTAGCGGGCGATCAGCCCCGTACCGAAGAATCCGATACGGGTGGGACGGGGCCGGGTGCGGGTGAGCCAGTCCGCCGCCAGCGCAGCGGATGCGGCGGTTCTGGTGGCGCTGATGATGGAGCTTTCCAGACAGACGAACGGATAGCCGGTGTCGTGGTCGTTGAGGATGAGGACCGCGGAGGCTCGGGGCAGGCCTGCTTCGACGTTGGCGGGGAAGCTGGAGACCCACTTCAGGCCGTCCACGCGTACCGGCCCGCCGATGGAGGCCGGCAGCGCGATGATCCGGGCTGTGGGGCGGTCGGTGAAGCGCAGGAAGTACGACGGGGGATTGACCGAGTCACCGGCGCCGTGCAGCCGGTAAGTGGCCTCGACCAGTTCCACGATCTGCTTCTCACGCCCGGCGAGCGCCTGCTGCACCTGTGCACCGGAGATCACCGCGAAGGACGGCGCCGAAGGCGGATGGGAGGCGGTGCCCCCGGCGGTGGCGGGGGACGTCACAGGATTCATCGCTGACTTGCCTCCGGGGTCGGGAAGCCGTCGGCCAGGCGCTGGGGCTCGGCCATGGCGACCAGCACCTGGCGCTCCCCTGTGTAGGCCTCTCTGCTGTGGGCGGTGCGAATGTTGTCGACCAGCATCACGTCACCGGCCTGCCAGGGCTCGCGTCGGGTGTGCTCCTCGTACGTGGTGTTGAGCAGTTGGACGATGTCCTCGCCGATCGGGGTGCCGTCTCCGAAACGGGTGTTGAACGGCAGTCCGTCCGCGCCGTAGACGTCCACCAGGTACTCGCGGACCTCCGAGGCAAGCGTCCACTCGTTGAGGAAGGCGATCTGGTTGAACCAGCAGCGCCGGCCGGTGAGGGGGTGCCGTACCACCGCGCTGCGGCGCTGCCGCGTGCGCAGGGACCCGTCGGGCTGCCAGGCGAAGTCGATGGCCTGGGCGCGGCAGTACTTCTCGATGGCAGCGTGGTCGTCGGTGCCGAACGACTCCGCCAAAGACGCCCCGATCTCGTCGTTGTAGCTGCGGGTGAGCAACCAGCCCTCACGCTCGAACCGCTCGCTCAACGCGGCGGGCAGCGCCTGGAGCACATCTTCCGCGTCGGCCACCGCGGTCGCCCCGCCTTGGCCGGGCGCGCCGAGACACGCGAAGAGCATCAGGCCGGGGACCTCGAGCAGGTAGCTCAGCTCATGGTGCATGCACATCGGCTGGTTGGCCGGCCAGGTGGTGGAGGAGTACAGCCCGGGGGCGTAGGTCTCCCGGGGGGCGAAAGCCTCCCGCTCCGTCATCAGGGCACCGGCCAGCTTCGCGAAGACCGCACCGACCTCATCCGGCTCCCGCAGCCCCAGACCACGGACGAGAACCACTCCGTGCTCGGTGACCAGCGCCCGCAGCGCGTCGCGGTGCTCGGCCGCCCAGCTGGACGCCTCGACAGGGGCCTCGACACGCAGGATCGGCGGCTTTCCCGATGGCATTTCCACTTCAAGCGTGGATGCCGGGGATGAGAACGACATCTCGTTTTCCTTTCGTTCGTCACCGTGGAGACTCAAGGACGTTCAGGAAGGGGCCGGCAATTCGACGGCGCTCAGTACGGCCTGCGCGGCTTCGGCCGGACGGGTGCGCAGGAAGTAGTGGCCGCCGTCGGCGAGCTCGCGCAGGTTCACCTGCTCGGCCAGGACCTGCCAGTCCTGGTGGCGGTCGGGGAAGTCGTCCGTGTTCGGGTCGTCGGCGGCGACGACCACGGTGACCGGCGCGGAGAGCTTTACCGACGGCGGGGATTGAAGGACATCGGCGAAATAGCGGTGGGCGGAAACACAGTCGTGCCGGTAGGCGGCCCCGATCTGCTCGGCGTGCTGTGCGCTGATCTCACCGAGCTCGGTGTAGCCGCTGTCGGCGCTCAGCTTCGCGGCGATCTCGGCGCTGCTCTGCCTGGTCAGTTCGGTGATGGCGGCGCGCCGGTCGTTGGCGGTGCCGAGCAGCTGCGCGCCGAGGAACACCCGCGGTACATCCACGCCGCGCTCCTGCAGCCTCCTCGCCGTCTCCACGGCGGGCGCGGCGCCCGAGGAGTGGCCCCACAGCATGACCCTGGTCAGGCCACGCCCGGTGATCTCAGCGATGACCTGCTCCACGACCTGCGCCATCGGCGCGAACGGCTCGTTACCGGCGGCGATATCGTGACCGGGCAGTTCGACGGCGTAGACCGCCGGCCCGCTGCCCGCCAGGGCGCTCGCCATCGGCTGGAAGTTGACCGCGTTGCCGCCCGCGTAAGGGAAACACACCAGGGCGCACTTCGGCGCACCCTTCGCTTCCGACAGCGGTTGAAGCAGCTCTGGACGCTGCGTCGCTGTGCCGTCGAGGAGCGCGGCGAGGTCGGCGAGTTTCGGGTGACGGGTGATGTCCTTGAGGGACACCGCACGGTCCAAAGCGATGCTGAGTTTCACTGCCGACAGTGAGGTGCCACCGGAGTCGAAGAAGTGGTCCTGCCGTCCGATCCGGTGCCGGGGGACGCCGAGGAGCTCGGCCCAGGCGGCTACCAGCTTCCGCTCGCTCGGAGTGCGCGGGGCGCGGTGGTCGTCCCGCGCGACATCGTTTTCCATGCTCGGCGCGGTCTGTTCGGCCAGCGCCGTCAGGGCCTTTCTGTCGATCTTTCCGTTGGCGGTCAGCGGCAGGCTGTGCTGCCGGTGAAAGGCGGTCGGGACCATATAGGCGGGGAGTGTGGCGTCCAGCTCCTGACGCAGCGCCGCCGTCTCCTGGCACCGACCGGTGTAGAAGGCGATCAGGTGCCTGCTGTCGCCGGCAAGCTCGGCGACGACCACCGCGGCGTCCCGCACCCCGGGAACCCTCAGCAGGGTGTTCTCGATCTCACCGATCTCGATACGGAATCCGCGGATCTTGACCTGGTTGTCCCGGCGGCCGAGGAACTCCAGCTTGCCGTCGGGATGCCAGCGCCCCCAGTCGCCTCCCAGGTAGAGCCGCTCGCCCGGCCGGTACGGATCATCCAGGTACGCCGCCCGGGTTCGTTCGGGATCATTGACGTATCCCCGGCCCACGCAGACCCCGGAGAAGGCGATCAGCCCGGGGGCGCCCAGTGGCACCAGCGACAGCTGCTCATCGACGACGTACACCTGCACGTTGCTGACCGGACGCCCCAACAGCACACGGTCCGGCACCTCGTCCATGACCTCGTGGTTGGTGTCGTCCGAAGTCTCGGTCAGCCCATAGGCGTTGACCAGCCTGATCCCCGGCTGAAGGGCGAACCAGCGCTGGACCAGCTCCCGCTTCAACGCCTCGCCGGTCACCGACACACACGTCAGGTCGGGCAGTTCGCGGGGATACTGCTCCAGATAGGAGACCACCACCTCCAGATAGGAGGGCACGACCTGCACCACCGCGACCCGGCCGCGCACCAGCGTGTCGACGAATCGCTCGACGTCCACGATCACGTCCTGCTCGACCAGCAGTGTCCGCCCGTCCACGAGCAACGCGGCCAGCAGTTGCCACAGTGAGATGTCGAAGCACTGCGGTGCCGTCTGCGCCACCACCTGCCCCGGACCGATCTCCAAGTCATCGATCTTGGCGTACAGGTGATTGAGCATGCCCGCGTGCTCGCACATCGCCCCCTTCGGTTCCCCGGTGGAGCCGGAAGTGAAGTACATGTACGCCAACTGGTCGGCCGTGACCTTCACCCCGACATCACCGTCGGCGTGCTGCTGCGCATACGCCTCCTCGACCAGCAGCCTCTCGACCTCCGGCAGCGTGTCCAGGGCCCGGTCGAGGGCCTGCCTGCTGCCGGACTCGGTCAGCACCATCCGGCAGTCCGCTCGCGACAACGTCGCCGCGATACGGCCGGCCGGAAAATGCGGCTCGATCGGCAGGTACACGCCTCCGGCCTTGAACACCGCCAACACCGCGGCCAGCCAGTCGAGATTGCGCTCGGTGACCACGCCCACCACGTGTTCCCGGCCCAGTCCGCGCGCCAGCAGCGCCCGCGCCAGCCGGTTGGCCCGCGCATTGAGCTCCCCGTACGTCCATGAGTGAGCGCCGTGGACCGCCGCCACCGCCTCCGGATGCGCCCGCACGCGCTGCTCGAACAGCTCATGCGCCCGCCCTTCCGGCAGCTTCCGGCGTGGCCCGGCGAGGCCCTCGATCTGATAGCGCACTTCTTCGGGCGACAGCAGACCCTGCCGCGTGTGCTCGGCGTCCACGTCAGTCGCCATCGCGCCCAGCGCGGCCAGGTGATAGCCGCCGATCCGGGCCGCAGCCTCGGCGTCGAGCACGTCCGTGCGATACCGCGACAGCATCACCGGGCGCCCGTCCCGATCGCACCAGCCCACCCTCAGCACGGCGCCGTCGACCAGCTCACCATCGGTTCCGACGGGGTCGAACACGAACTCGTACGGCGGCTCCGTCGCCCCCAGCTCCCGTCGCAGCTCCTCCACCGGAAACTCCCGATGGGCCAGCAATTCCGCCTCGACGCCGCAAGCGCTCAGCACCAACTGGCGCCACGACCCGGGTGCGACGGACAGTCGGCACGGCAGCGGACCGTCCACCGGCGCGGCGACGTAGCCCGTCACCACTTCCTGCTCGCCCGACAGCGCGGCCAGCACCTGGGCGTGAGCGGCGAGCAGCACCGCGCTCACCGGCACGTCCAACTCCACCGCCAGTCCGCGCACCGCTTCGAACACCTCGCCCGGTACCACGGTCTGGTGCACGGCCATACCCGCCACCGGCTCCCGCACCCACCGTGGAACGGGGGTGGAGCCACCGGCGGCCAGCACACCGCTCCAGAAGTCTCGGTCCGCCTGCACGTGCGCTCCCATCGAATGGCCTTTCTCAACCCGCCGACGCCGCAGCGTCGTTCGTCGCGGACGTTCCTACTGCCGTGGCCGAGTCCATGCCGCGAGGTTGCGTCGCGGCATCCGGGATCTCCGCGGCGGGGTTCCCGCCCCACCGTGCGTCCGGGGGGACTTCCTCACCTTTCATGAGGAAGGAATCGGATTCCATCTCGGCTCTGTCACCTATCGTCACGCCGTAATGCACGTGCGCGCCGACCCCGAGGGTGCAACTGGCGCCGAGAACGGTGTAGTCCGACTTGAAGGTGCCGTCCTCCTGCGAATGGCATTGGATTTTGCTCCCGCTGTTGAGCGTGCAGTCATCACCGATGGTGGCGAGCGTCCGCTCCGTGATATAGCACCCGTCGTCGAACACCCTGCTGCCTATGCGTACCCCCAGCATCTTCCAGATCATGTTCTTGAAGGGGGTTCCGTTGAAAATGTTCAGGTATTCGTCCGGCACCTTCCAGATGCGCTCCTGGAGCCAGAAGATCGGGTCGTATATGGAGCACAACTGGGGGCGCAGCGGGCGGAAGGAAGCGACGCAACGCTCCACCAGGACGTAGTAAAGGGCGGTGAATGTGAGGGTGAGTGCCAGGAACCCGGCAATCACCACATGCTCGAGCGCACCGTACAGGGTGAGGGTCGCGAGGCCGAGCGCCGTGAGAGCGACGGTGTGAAGCCAGCGCAGGAGCAGGAAGAGGGCCATGGAGCGGAGGTTGTAGCGGTTCTTCGCGGCGAGATGGCGGCGTAGTTCGTCCCCGGTCCTGAGATGGTCGAACCGGGAGTCGCGCTCCACCGACCGGGGAATCTCGAAGGGCGGTGAGCCGAGCAGCCCGACCCCTTGGCGCATCTCACCGTCGAGGGGAACCAATACCTTCGTCGCAAGCAGGCAGTTGTCACCTGTCCTGGCTCCCGCCGGAAAGGCGATGTTGTTGCCCAGAAAGTTGTGCGGACCGATGGATGCCCGGGACACCACGAAGGATGTGCTCGAGTAGTCCGCATTGATGATGGAGATCCCGTCGGCCACCATCGTTCCCCTGCCGACGGAGGTCAGAAACGGGGTCTCGTGCTGCAGTTCCGTGCCGAAGTTCGACCCGGTCTGCTCGACCTGGGACAGGTCGTATCCGATGCGGCGAAGGTAAGGGACGATGTAGGAACTGTCGCCGAGGAGCCAGGCGAAGAACTTCAGGTTCGTCATCCTGGATATCGTCCGGTGTGTCGCGTAGTGGAAGCCGTAGAGCGGATATACCTTGTCGGGCTCGACGACCAGATTCAGCAGCCGTGGAACGACGAACACGACGGCAATGCCCACGACGACGGAGCCGAAGAACAGCAGGGCGGATACGGCCATCGCGTCGAGGAGGAACTCCAGCGAAATGATGTGAGCCGCCTCGCCGCTGAACCACTTGCCGAATGCCGGAACCTCGGTGACGAGCATGTACACACCGCCGACCGCCAGCGGCATGTACAGGAAGAACAGTTGAAGCAGGGTGAGCAGGCCGAAACCGAACCGGCGCGGCGCGCCGCACGGAGCTGGTGCGACCCTCACGTAGTCGGTCTCCGTGGCTTGCGCCGGGGACCCGTGCCGGCGCTCGCCGTCCGGGATCGCTTGGCCTCGGTACAAGGCGGACGTGTGACCCAGCTGAGCACCGTCACCCATCGACGTGTCGATATCGAGGACGGTCTTTTCGCCTATGTACACGTCCCGGCCGAGCGTGACCCGTCCGGTCTGGATACGCCCGGCTTGCGCTCGGTAGCAGAGGAAGGACGAGTCCTTGCGGATCACCGTACCGGCGCCGATCGTGAGCAGGTCGGCGCAGACCGGGATGGAGGGGGAAAGGATCGTGACTCTTTCGCCGATCCGCGCGCCGAGCGCCCGGAGATACAGCACATACAACGGGTTGCCGACGAAGAAGATCATGGGGTTGGCGTGGAGCAGCACCTTGACGATCCAGAAGCGCAGATAGGTCGGACCCCAGATCGGGAACTCACGGGGTTTCCAGCGTCCGATGAGGATCCATTTGGCCATGATCGGGAAAGCGCAGAGGGCGAGGAAGCCGATGCCGGCGAACAGGACCGATCGCAGATAGATGCCGAGGACGCCTGAGCCGGCGGCAACCCACTCATAGCCCCGAGCGGTGACAACGCCGGTGACGAAGGAATACCCGAGGAAGAACAGCAGTTGCATCGTGCCGCAAAGAACATAAGCCGGCGTACTCGCCGTTGTGATCGGTGTCGGCGACACCTTGGGCTCAGTTGTCGACGCCGGAAGCGATGAATCGACGGCGGCGGGTGAAGCCTCCGCGAGAGCCGCGGCCAGGCTTCGGATCGTGGGGTTCCTATAGATGTCCTTCATGGACACGGACGGAAGATCCGGTTGCTTCCGGATCCGTGCACAGAATTGAGCCATGACCAGGGAGTTGGCGCCGAGGTCTTCAAAGAAGTTACTTTCCGCCGCAATGCGTTCGGTGCACACAACGCCGGCAAGTACTTCGGCAAGTCTCCGCTCGGTGTCTGTCGTCGTCGGGTCGGCACTCTCACGCCCGGCGACCCAGGGCTCGTCCGGCCCGGGTATCAAGATGTCGGCAGACATCTCTTCCATTCGAGCTCCTCGATGAAAGGCCGACACCATTGGCCGGCGACGGCCGGTCCGGCGTCCTCGCTGGGCAATGGCCGAACCACCCGTTCCGAAGGCTGTGTGACCTTGCGCTATTGCCTGATCACGAACCATCCGCTTCAGTCTGGATCGGCCATCGGCGGGTTGCCACTCGAAGGCGATCACGACGATAGGCCAGAAACGCCCGCCAGGCCGGTACTCCCGGGCTTCTCCCCACCACTGGGGGAAGCGAGCACGTCACCCGAATGGACGTTCGCTCCAGCAGGCGAGGCGTCGAATCAGCTCCGCGGCACGTCGCCTCGGCGGGTTCAGGAAAGAGAGCCTCCCGCTTACGGCGTTCATGGCGGCCGTGGTCGGCTTGACGGTCCTGTTCGGCTTCGCCACGAGAGCTCCGGCGGCCGGGTCACCGCATTCGTCCACGGCGGTACCGCACTCGCCTGACGCTCTGCCCGCGCGGACATTGCGGCCGGCCACCGGGGGCGCAAGATTGATCTCATGACGGTCGAGGGCATCGTCGAGGTGGCCATCGCGTCGGGGTCGAGATCGGCGTGCACATGGCGGCGCACGTCGATGGCGAACTCTCCATCGGCATCGCCCCGGAGATCATCTGTCGCGCGGGCCGTTCCTCCCGCCGGCCAGGCAGCCACGACACAGACATCACCGCGGACGGCATCGCCACCGCCGCGCACCCCGGTGGCCGTCATCGGGACCGCCGACGGCGTCCCGCCCCCGTATGCCCGTACCTGGCGGCCTGTCCCTCTACCGCACGCCCTCGGCTGGGACCGCTGCGTCGCCCACCTCGGACCCCGTGCGACCCACGCGAAGAAGGAGGCCCCACGATGACCGCATCCCGTACCACCGATCGCGCCCGCCTCGGCCACAGACTCCGCTATGCCTACCGGCACCCCGACCGTGTCGTGCCGTATCTGCGCCGGCTCGGCCGCGACTGGAGGCTGCGGCTCACGGCCCGCGACCATGTGGCCTACTACCGCGCGGTGATGAAGGCGGACACCGCCAAGAGCCCATCGGCCGCGGTGGGGAGCGCGACCGAGGACCGGTGGCTCGCGCTCGGCGAGATGCAGTTCGACTATCTGCTGCGGCACGGGCTCGCCCCCGAGGACCGCATGCTGGAGATCGGTTGCGGCGGTCTTCGCGCAGGGTGGCGCTTTATCGAGCATCTGGACGTCGGGCACTACCACGGCATCGACATCTCCCCCGAGATCCTCCTCGCGGCGGGCGACACTCTCGCCGCACGCGGGCTCCAGGCGAAACTCCCCCACCTCACCCTCGTCCGCGATCTGCGCCTCTCCGCCCTGCCCTCCGGGTATTTCACGGTGGTGCACGCGCACAGCGTGTTCTCCCACTCGCCGATCGAGGTCATCGACGAGTGCCTGCGCCACATCGCGCGGGTCATGGCCCCTGACGCGTTCTTCGACTTCACCTTCAACCGCACGACGGGGAAGGAACACCACGTTCTGCGCGAGGACTTCTACTACCGGGTCGAAACACTGACCGAGCTCGCTGCCTCCCGCTCGCTCTCGGCCCGCCTCATGGAGGACTGGGAGCAGTTGCCCCACAAGCAGTCCAAGATCCGCGTCAGGCGCGGAGACGCCTCAGGCACCCAGGAAGTCGGGACCGGCGAGCGCCTGCAACGATGACCGAACGGGGCGGTCCGAGCCGGGCGCGGGCCGGCATGACGATCACGGTTTGCGGTGTCCCGCGGGCGGGCGCAGGGTGAACACAGATGCAGGCCCACCGGGCCGCACCCCGCCGGATCCGAGAGGACAGCGATCCTGATGAGCAAGGGCACGGCCAAGGCGACACAGCTGAAGGGCAAGCTCAAGGAAGCCCTCGGCAAGGCCACGGGAGACAAGTCCATGAAGCGGGAAGGCCGGGGCGAAATGCTGAGCGGCCAGGCGCACGAGCTGGCGGAGAAGGCCGCCGAGCAGGTACGGAAGATGAGAAGGCACTGACCCTGGAGCCGTCGGGTGAGTCGTCACTGCTTCTGGGTGGCGGTCGCAGGCCAGGGGCGGCTGGGGCGAGAAACGCCGATCGCGGAGCGGTTCCAGCGCCGCGACCACCGCCGATCGCGGAGCGGTTCCAGCGCCGCGACCACCGCCGTCCGCCGGATCGCGTCCGGTCCGCCGGCGCCTGCGACGTCGGGTCTGCGCACGACGGTGGGCTCGCGGCAGGCAGTCGGCGCCGAACAGCGTGCCGACCTGCCGTCCGCTTGTGTGCCTCGCCGGGGAAAGTCCAGGACGCGCCCAGCGCATGCGCCAGGTCCGCACCGAGTCGGCCCGCGGTGAGCGGAGCGGGCGACCGGGCGACCGGGCGACCGGGACAGTGTGCCGCGCAGCCGCCGACCGCGGCGTGCAGCCGACGCGCGAGCGCCTCGACGCGGTCCAGCCGAAGCCCAGGCGGTGGTAGCAGGCGCCCCAGAGCTCTATGGACGGACGGTCCATAAATGACGGGAGACACCCCCATGGAAGGCACCACCGAAACCGCACCACGCGTCGCCATTGTCACCGGCGCCTCCGGAGGCATCGGCCGCGCCATCGCCGAACGCCTGGCCGCCGACGGCCTCGCCGTGGTCGTGCATTACGGCCACGACCAGTCCCGCGCCAAGGAGGTCGTGGCCGCCATCGCGGGTGCCGGCGGGGTCGCGACCGCGATCGTCGGCGACGTCGCCGACGAACCCCAGATGACAGCGCTCTTCGCGAAGACCGCACAGCTGTACGGCGGTGTCGACGTGGTCGTGAACACGGCCGGCGTCATGCTGCTGGCACCGATCGCAGAGCTCGATCTTGCCGACTTCGACCGCATGCACCGCACCAACGTGCGCGGGACGTTCGTCGTCTCCCAACTGGCCGCCCGCACCCTGCGCCCCGGCGGCGCGCTGGTCAACTTCTCCACGTCCGTGACCCGGCTGCAGCAGCCCACCTACGGCGCCTACGCCGCCACCAAAGGCGCCGTCGAGGCGATGACGTTGATCCTGGCCCGCGAGCTGCACGGCCGCGATGTGACCGTGAACGCCGTTGCGCCCGGCCCGACTGCCACGCCGCTGTTTCTGGACGGCAAACCGCAGGAGATCATCGACCGCATCGCGGCCCAGTCCCCGATGGAACGCCTCGGCACCCCGGCCGACATCGCCGAAGCCGTCGCGTTCCTGGCCGGGCCGGGCCGCTGGATCAACGGCCAGGTGCTCTACGCCAATGGCGGTATCGCCTGAAACCCGCACCATCGAACCGACCCCGACCGCAGCGGTCGGCAGGTCGCCATGAGAGCAGAACAGCGCGCGGCCGCGGGGCCGGTCGGGCGGGTCGGGCGGCTACAGAATTTTTTGGCACCCTCACGCGTTGATGCAGCCAGAAGGCATGGGATGCCGACGGTGTGCGAGCCGAGCAGCGCGAGCGACCGAGTCGACGGATATTGGAGGGGCCGGAATGGCAGCGCAGACACAGAGGGCCGTGCTGGCGGGCGGATGCTTCTGGGGGATGGAGGACTTGATCCGCCGGCTGCCGGGCGTGACGGCGACCCGGGTCGGATACACCGGGGGTGACGTGCCGAACGCGACGTACCGTAACCACGGGACTCACGCGGAGGCCATTGAGATCCTTTTCGACCCCGAGAAGACCGACTTCCGCGCGATCTTGGAGTTCTTCTTCCAGATCCACGACCCGAGCACCAAGAACCGCCAGGGCAACGACATCGGTCTCAGCTACCGCTCGGCGATCTACTACGTGGATGACGAGCAGAAGCGGATCGCCGAGGACACCATCGCGGATGTGGACGCCTCCGGACTGTGGCCGGGCAAGGTCGTCACCGAGGTCGAGCCGGTCGGCCCCTTCTGGGAGGCCGAGCCCGAGCACCAGGACTACCTGGAGCGTTACCCCGACGGCTACACCTGCCACTTCCCGCGCCCGGGATGGCGGCTGCCCGCCCGCACGGAGGGCTGACCGCACCCCGGGCGGTCCCGTCCGGAGGTATCAGTCGATCACCGCGGCCCGCCAGGTCTCCTCGTCGGCGTCCAGGAGCGCCGCGACGAGGGCGGGGTCCGGCAGCGGGCCGTGGTCGGCAGCGACCCTCAGGGCCGAGGCCGCGGTCAGATGGCCCAGCCGCAGGGCGCGGTCCATGGGCAGCTGCCGCAGCAGGCCGCTGAGGAATCCGGCGGCGAAGGCGTCGCCGGCGCCGACCGGTTCGGCGACGCGCACGGTCAGGGCGGGCACGCTGTGGGCGGCGGCCCCGACGAAGGCGGTGGCGGCGCGGTCTCCGTCCTTCACGACGAGGACGCGCGGGCCGGACAGGAGGTCGCGGACCCGTTCGGCGTCGGTGATCCCGTCCCCCCACAAGGCCTGGGCCTCGTCGAGGCCGACGAGGACGATGTCGGCCCGGTCCGCGAGCGGCCGCAGCACGTCGGCGGCGGAGCGGCCGGCCCACAGGGCGGGGCGGTGGTTGACGTCGAAGCTGACGGGCCACGGGCGGTCGGGGCGCAGCGCTTGTTCGACGAGGGCGCGGCAGCCCGGCGACAGAGCGGGGGTGATGCCACTGAGGTGGACGAGCGCGGCGCCCGCCACCGCCGGGTCGTCGAGCACGTCGGGGGTGAGGGCCGAGGCTGCGGATCCGGCGCGGTGGTAGTGGACGCGGGTGCCGCGCGCGCCCGGGTCCTTGAGCAGCAGTCCGGTGGGCCGCTCCGGGTCGGTGCGGACACCGCTGACGTCGACGCCGCCCGCGGCGATCCGGGCGCGGACGCGGCGGCCGAAGGGGTCGTCACCGACCGCGGAGACCCAGCGGGCGGGGATGCCGTGGTCGGCGAGGTAGAGGGCGACGTTCGACTCGGCGCCCGCGATGTCCACGCGCAGCAGGTCGGCGCCGTCCAACGGCCCGAGGGGGTCGGGGGCGAGGGCGGCCATGGTCTCGCCGACGCAGACCACGGGGCCGGGGCGCAGTGGCCGGTGGATGCTCATGGCGGGCTTCCTAAAGTGTGTCGGCGCGGTCCGCCGGGGCCGGAACGGAGGGGACCGCCGGGCGGTACGGGGCGGCCGGCATGCCGGGGACGTCCACCCGGACCGCGAAGACGGCGCCGTCGAGGGGTCCCGGGGCGGCCAGGCCGATCTGCGCGCTGGTGACGAGGAGCGTACGGCCGTCGGAACCACCGAGGCAGAGTCCCGCGGGCTGCCCGGCGGGCAGGTCGACGATCCGGTCGAGGCTGCCGTCGGGGCGGTAGCGGTGGACCTGCCCGGTGCCCCAGACAGCGGTCCACAGGCAGCCCTCGACGTCGGTGGTCATGCCGTCGGGGCTGCCGGAGCCGAGGGTGACGAAGGGTTCCGGGGTGCCCGGGTCGCCGCTCACGGGGTCGACCGGGTAGCGGCGAATGACGCCCCGGGCGCTGTCGGCGAGGTACATGACGGTGCCGTCGGCGCTGAAGGCCGGGCCGTTGGGGATCGTGACGTCCCGCAGGACGCGGGTGACGCGGCCCTCGCGGTCCAGGCGGTAGAGAGAGCCCGCGTCCTCGGTGGCCTCGTACGCCATGCTGCCCGCCCAGAAGCGGCCGTGCGGGTCGGCGACGCCGTCGTTCATCCGCATCGGCACGGGTGCGCCGTCCTCGGGGCGCGCGATCCAGTCGACGCGGCCCTCGGGGTCGATGCGGCAGATGCCGGTGCCCGCAGCCGCGATCCAGTGGCCGGGGCGCCCCTCCACCGGTGCCACGGCGCCCAGTGGGCAGGGCAGTCGGGTGATCGGGGCGAGCGGCGCGTCGGGCCCGTCGGGCAGGGCGAGCAGCCGGCCGGTGAGGATGTCGGTCAGCACGGCGCGGCCGTCCGTCCAGCGGATGCCCTCGCCCAGTTCGAGGCGGTCGGTCCCGAGCACCGCGGGGGCGGTCATGGGCGGGCCTGCGTGCGGACGACGTCCAGGAACGCGCGGGCGCGCTCGCGCAGGGCGGTGAGGTCGCCGCCCTCGGCGGCGTCGCCGATCAGGGGCGAGCCGACGCCGACGGCCGTGGCTCCCTCGCGCAGGTAGTCGGCAGCGGCCGCCGCGTCCACTCCCCCGACGGGTACGAAGGGCAGGTCCGGGAAGGGGCCGCGCAGGTCCCGCAGATAGCCGGGGCCCCCGGCGCTGCCCGCCGGGAAGATCTTGAGGGCGTCCGCGCCGAGCCGCACCGCCTGGAGGATGTCGGTGGGCGTCATCACTCCGGCGAGTACGGGGAGTCCGAGTTCTCGCCCGGTGGCGATGCCGTCGCTGACCGCCGGGGAGACGAGGAAGGCGGCCCCGGCCTTCTGGGCGGCCCGGGCGTCGTCGGGGCTGAGCACGGTTCCGGCGCCGAGCATCGCGTCGGGGCCGAGCGCGGCGCGGGCCCGCGCGATGACGTCGAGCGCGTCGCGCCCGGAGAGGGAGACCTCGATGAGGGGGACGCCCTCCTCGGCGAGGGTGAGCACGGTGGTCAGCGCGGCGTCCGGGTCGCTGCCGCGGACGATGGCGAGCAGCCGGTGGGCGCGCAGCTCGGCGAGCAGGTTCATCCGACATCCCTTCTGGTGATGGGGGTTCAAGCCTTCTGGCGATGGGGTTCAGGGGCGGCGGGTCGCGGTGACGGTGAGCCGCCAGGCGACCTCGCCGGACGGCGGCACGACAGCGGTGTCGCCGTCGTCCGCCGCGGCGCGGTCGAAGACGCGACCGAGCATCGGCTCGACGCCGATCGAGCGGTACGGCGCGCCTTGGGGGAAGCCACCGAGGTTGCGCCAGAGGGCGACCGCGACCGGCTGTCCGTCGGCCTCGACGGACAGGTGCAGCGTGTCGGGGCCGTCGTGCACGGACACCCTGGAGGTGAGGACGACCGCTCCGACGGCGCTCCCGTCGTCCGGCCCGAGCCGGTCCAGCGGTATGCCGTCGACGCTGGGCCAGGGGCCGGCGACCCAGCGGTCGCCCTCGTCCGGGTAGAGCCGGGTCACCGCCGGTCCGACGATGCCGATCCGGGCGGCCGGGGAGAGGTCCAGCAGGGCATGGGCGGCCCACACGAAGCGGTAGCCGGGCTCGGCGGCGAGCGTGTAGTCGGCGACGACCGCGTCCCCTCGCTCGCCGATGCGCCGGGTCAGGCGGAAGTCGGGGCACTGGGCGACGTCCTCCTCCCCCGCCCTGCGCCAGGGCCGCGACCAGGTGTCCCCGTGGTCGGGCAGCCCGCGCACGGTGGGCACGCACTCCTCCAGCCCACCGGCGTCGGCGAAGGGGTCTCCGGGCCGGACCATGCGGCGGCGGGGCTCGTCGCGGTGCCACAGCCACTCGCGGCCGCCCGCGGTCAGCGACGTCCAGCGTCCGCCGTGGTCAGGGTCGGTGGCGACGCGGACGGGCAGCCGCGTGACGCTCACCATTCGGCGAAGGAGCCGTCGGCGTGCCGCCAGACGGGGTTGCGCCAGGCGTGGCCGGACCGGTCGGCGGCACGGACCGCGTCCTCGTCGACGGCGATGCCGAGTCCGGGCAGTTGGGTGCGGTGCGCCTGGCCGTCGACGAAGTGGAAGGGCTCGGTGTCGACCAGGTAGGACAGCAGGTCGGCGTCCCTGTTGTAGTGGATGCCCCGGCTCTGCTCCTGGATCAGGAAGTTGGGCGTGGCGAAGGCGACCTGGAGGCTGGCGGCCAGCGCGATGGGACCGAGCGGGCAGTGCGGCGCCAGGTGGGCCCCGAAGGTCTCGGCGAGCGAGGCGATCCGGGTGACCTCCGATATCCCGCCGGCGTGCGACAGGTCCGGCTGGGCCACGGCGACGCCCGCGGTCAGCACCGGGAGGAAGTCGGCGCGCCCGTAGAGCCGTTCGCCGGTGGCCAGCGGCACGGACGAGGCGGCGACCAGCCCGGGCAGCAGGTGTGCCTGCTCGGGCAGGACGGGTTCCTCGACGAAGAGCGGGTGCAGCGGGGCTATTTCGTGGAGCACACGCCGCGCGTTGGCGGCGCTGAAGCGGCCGTGGAAGTCGACGGCGACGTCGCGGTGCGGGCCCAGGGCCTCGCGGGCGGCCGCCACGCGCTCGATGACGGCGGCCGTCTCTGCGGGGCTGCCGATCGGCGGAGTGCGCCCGGCGGCGTTCATCTTGACGGCGGTGAAGCCGGCCTCCACCTGGGCGGTGACCTCCTCCTTGAGCCGGTCGGGTTCGTCGCCGCCGACCCAGGCGTACACCCGGACGGTGTCGCGGACCGGGCCGCCGAGCAGGGTGTGCACCGGCACCCCGAGGGAGCGGCCCGCGATGTCCCACAGGGCCTGGTCGATGCCGGCGACGGCGCTGGAGAGGACCGGGCCGCCCCGGTAGAAGCCGCCCTTGCTCAACACCTGCCAGTGGTCCTGGATGCGCAGCGGGTCCTGGCCCACCAGGTACTCCGCCAGCACCTCGACGGCTGACCGGACCACCTCGGCCCGGCCCTCCACCACCGGCTCGCCCCAGCCGACGACGCCGTCGTCGGTCTCGATGCGGCAGAACAGCCAACGGGGCGGGACGAGGAAGGTCTCGACGCGCGCGATCTTCACTGTGACTGGCCGTCCTTCTCCTCGGCGGAGCCGTCCGCGCCCTCGGGCGCGGACGGGCTGCTGAGCTTGTCGACGTCGCGCGTCGCCTGGTCGAGCAGGGCGCGCATGGCGTGTTCCGCGGCGTCCGAGTCCTGGTCGCACACGGCGTCGAGGACGGCTCGATGGCTGGGCACCGGGTCCTCGCTGTGGGGGGCGCTGTGCACGAGCTGGTCGCGGTGGGCCAGGCCCGACTCGATGACCATCTCCAGACGTTCCAGCAGTTCGTTGTGGGTGGCCGCGAGAAGCGCCCGGTGGAAGGCGAGGTCAGCCTCGACGGCGTCGCTCGCGCTGCCCTCCTGGCCCATTGCGGTCAGTGCCGCCTCCAATGCCTCGATGTCGGCGTCGGTGCGGCGGGCCGCGGCCAGCCGCACGGCGGCGGGTTCGATGATGCCGCGGACCTCGCCGAGGTTGTGGAGCAGCGCGGGGTCGGCGCTGGTGCCGTTGCTCTCGGAGAACTGCCAGCGCAGCACGTCGGCGTCGAGCAGGTTCCAGTCGGAGCGGGGCCGGACGAAGGTGCCGCGCTTCTGCCGGGCGTCGACCATGCCCTTGGCCGCGAGCACCTTGAGCGATTCGCGCAGGGCCGTCAGGCTGACGTCCAGTTCACTCTGCAGGGCAGCCATGTCGAGCGTCGCTCCCTCGGGGATCTCGCCGCTGAGCACCCGGCGGGCGAGGGTCTCCACGGTCTGGCCGTGCACTCCGCGGCGCGCGTATGGCGGCATATGTTTGCCTTTCTTGCTGTTCGGTCGGTGGCTGGAGCGGTCGGTTCTATCAGGCGGAGGCCTTGGTGACGCTCCAGCCGCCGTCCACGAGCAGGCTCGATCCGGTGATGTAGGAGGCTTCGTCGGCGGCGAGGAAGGCGACGGCGGCGGCGGCCTCCTCGGGGGTGCCGAAGCGGCGGGCCGCGGTCTCGGCGACGCTGAGCTCGCGGTCGGCCGGCGGGACCCGGTCCCAGGCGGCCGTGAGAATCGGTCCCGGCAGCACGGCGTTGACGCGGACCTCGGGGCCGTACTCGACGGCGAGCTGGCCGCACAGCGACAGCAGCGCTCCCTTACTCGCGGCGTACGCGGGGTGGCCGGGGATGCCCCGGTGGGCGTGGACGGAGGAGACGAGCACCACGGCCCCCTGGTGCTCGCGCAGGTCGGGCAGTGTCGCCCTGACGCCGAGGAAGGCGCCGGTGAGGTTGACCGAGAGCTGCCGTTCCCAGGAGGCGAGGCTGGTCTCGTGGGCCGGTGCGACCGCCACCGTGTACGCATTGCTGACCAGGACGCCCACGGGCCCGAAGCTGTGGGCGGCGGTGATCACCCGCTGCCAGTCGTCCTCGCTCGCGACATCGGCGGCGACGAAGAGGGCCCGGGCCCCGTCCTTGCGCAGCCGCTCGGCGGTCTCCTCGCCGCGTTCGGCGGCGATGTCGACCAGGACGACGGCCGCACCCTCCGCGGCGAGGCGGGCCGCGGAGGCCGCGCCGATGCCCGACGCGGCGCCGGTGACGACGGCGACGCGGTTGGTGAAGCGGGCGGCTGGGTTCATGGGGTGGATCGTCTCCTGTTCGAGAGGGCGGCGGGGTGCAGATGTTCGAGAGTCAGGTGGGGTGCAGATTCTTCCGCTGTCGTCACTGCCGGGCCAAAACGGTCAGCTCCGCGTCGTGTCCTGCCGTCCAGGCGAACGGCAGCCCCGAGTGGAGCAGGTACGCGCCGCTGTAGCGGGTGCCGGTCACGGTGTCGGCGTAGACGGCGTCCGGCCTCAGGCCGCGCAGCCGGAGCCGGGCGGCCCGGCCGGGCACCAGGGGCGCTCCGTCGAGCGGGCCGGTGTTCCAGGCCGTCACCACCAGGCGGGCGCCGCCCGGTTCCTCGTACTGGATGCCGCAGGTCGGGTCGGCGGGGCTGCCGAGCAGGCTCACCTCGCCGTGGTGGACGATGTCGCGGATCTCCTTGTAGCGGGCGATCCACTCGGTGGCCTCGGCGCGCTGCTGTGGCGTCCAGTGGCGTATGTCGGCGCCGATGCCCAGGACTCCGGCGATGGAGTTGACGAACCGGAAGGCGAGGGAGCGCTGGCGCGCGTCGAAGACGCCGGGGGCGTCGGTGACCCAGGAGCTCATGGTGTGCGGGGCGTGCGCGTGGAGATAGCCGTACTGGATGCGCAGCCGGTCCATGGGCGCGGTGTTGTCGCTGGGCCACACCACGTCGGTGCGGGCGAGGGTGGCGTGCTCGACGCGGGCGCCGCCGCCGGCGCAGCCCTCGACGGTGACGTGCGGGTGGGCGGTGCGCAGGTGCTCCAGGACGCGCAGGTAGCCGGCGACATGGGCGGCGTCGAGGTCCTGGAGCTCGGGGTCGGCACCGGCCGGGTGGCCGGGGCGGCCGCGCTCGGTGGGCGGCCGGTTCATGTCCCACTTGAGGTAGCTGATGGCGTGGGAGCCGAGCAGCCGGTCGAGGGTGCCGATGACGAAGTCCTGGACGTCCTCGCGGCCGAGGTCGAGCAGGAGCTGGTTGCGTACGAGCGTCGCGGGCCGGCCCTCGATCCGGTACACCCACTCGGGGTGCTCGGCGTAGAGCCTGGAACGGGGGCTGATGCCCTCGGGCTCCACCCAGAGGCCGAAGTCCATGCCGAGGGCGCGGACGTCCTCGACGAACCGGTCGAACCCGCCGGGGAACTCGGCCGGGTCCGGGTCCCAGTCGCCGAGGCCGCCGGTGTCGTCGGGGCGGCCGGTGAACCAGCCGTCGTCGACGACGAAGAGTTCGGCGCCCAGTTCCGCGGCCGTCTTGGCGAGCTCCAGCTGCCCGGCGGCGTCGACGTCGAAGCCGGTCGCCTCCCACGAGTTGTAGAGGACCTTGCGCGGCCGGTCGATGCGCTCGCCGGTGAGGTGCCGCTCGTAGCGGTGCCACACGCGGGCCAGCCCGTCGAGCCCGTCGGGGCTGAAGGCGCAGGCCAGCCGGGGCGTGACGAGGGTGGCGCCGGGGGCGAGGCGGACGGCGCCCTCGTGGGGCACACGGCCGGCGCGCACCCGTACGGCCCCGCCGGGCTCGGCGTCGGCGGTGATCCGCCAGTTGCCGGACCACTCCAGGGCGATGCCGTAGGTGGGGGAGGCGCCCTCGGCGGGGGCGGCGGCGTCCTGGACCGCGAGCCAGGGGTGGTACGCGTGCCCGGCCGAGCCCTGGGTGCTCTCCATCTCGAAGCGGCCGCGCTCCAGTTCCACGTCCTTGAGCTGGAACTCCTGGGACCACTGGCCCGCCAGGTACGTCAGCCGCGCACCGCCCTGCACGGGCACGTTGACGGCGGCGGAGTCGAAGCGCTCCAGGCGTACCTCGGTCTCGCCGGTGCAGGTGAGCTCCGTCCAGCGCAGGACGACGTCGGTACCGGGCACCGTCTCGTAGTGGAGAGTGGTGCGCAGGCCGAGGAGGTCGTCGGCGAACTCCAGGCGCAGCGCCCGGTCGCCGTCCTGCGTGGCGCCGGTGAAGTGCCACCAGCTGCCGCGGTCGCCGCCGGGGCGGGAGGCGATCAGGTCGGCGCCGGTGAACGGCCGCAGCCCGTACGGGATGTACTCGGCCGGGGCGGCGTCGGCGGGGACGATGAAGTGGGTGCGCCGCGACCAGTCCATGGGCGACGGCCCGTCCTCCACGCCGTGCGGCCCCCAGGCGGCGAGTTCGGCCCAGCGGCCGTCGCCGCCGAGGGTGACGGCGTAGGTGGTGGTGTCGGTGCGCAGCAGCCACCGGTCGTGCGGGGTCACTTGACGGCTCCGAGGTTGAGTCCGGCCACGAAGTAGCGCTGGAAGCGGAGGAAGACGGCCACCGTCGGGGCGGCGGCGATCACCGAGCCGGCCGCGATCACGTTCCACATGGACACGTACTGGCCCTGCAGCCCGAGGAGGGAGGCGGTGATGGGCATCTGGGTGTCGGTGCGCAGCACCGTGATGGCCCACAGCAGGTCGTTGAAGATCCAGGTGAACGACAGCGCGGTCAGCGCGGCCAGCGCCGGGCGGGCCAGCGGCAGGATGATCCGCCAGTAGATCTGCCACGGGTTCGCGCCGTCGATGACGGCGGCCTGCTGGATCTCGCCGGGGATCGCCCGCATGAAGCCGTGCAGGACGAACACGTAGAAGCCGACGCCGAAGCCGACCTGTACACCGATCAGGGCGTACAACTGGTCGTAGATGCCCAGCACTTCACTGAGCTTGGAGACGGGGATCAGCAGGATCTGCGGGGGCAGCAGGTTGCCGCCGAGCATGAGCAGCAGCAGGCCGCGCCGGAAGGGCAGGTCGTAGCGGCTGAGCGCGAACGCCGCCATGGAGGCGAGGCCGAGCGAGAGCAGCACCGTGGGAATGGTGACCAGCAGACTGTTGATGAGGGCGCGCTGCTGGCCGCCGTCCACCCACGCCTGGCGGAAGCTGTCGAAGGTGAACGAGTGCGGCCAGCTGCCGACGCCGTGCGCGGCGATGTCGTCGAACGTCCGGGTGCTGGTGACCAGCACGAGGACGATCGGCAGCAGCCACAGCACGGACAGCAGGCCCGCGGTGAGGTGGAAGCCGGTGGTGCGCAGGGCGCGGCCGCTCAGAACGGGGCGGCGGGGCGCCGCGACCTTGCTGGGGCCGGCCTGGCCCACGGGTCCCTCGGCGTCCTTGACCTGCGCGGTCGCGTCGGTGGCGGTCATCAGTCGGCCTCCCGGAAGGCGCGCACGAGGTAGCTCGCGATGACGCCGAAGGCCAGCACGAAGATGACGACGGCGAGCGCGGAACCGTATCCCAGCCGCAGCGACTGGAACGCGGTGGAGTACATGTAGGTGCTCAGCAGTTCGGAGGAGTGGTACGGGCCGCCGCGGGTGAGCGCCCACACCACGTCGAACGAGCGCAGCGAGTCGATGACGATCACCGACAGGACGACCGCGTTGACGCTGCGCAGCTGCGGCAGGGTGATGTGCCGGAACTGCTGCAGGCGGGTGGCGCCGTCGACCTTCGCCGCCTCGTACAGCACGGGGTCGATGCCCTTGAGGCCGGCCAGGTACAGCACCATCACATAGCCGACCTGGCGCCACAGCGCGGGCACGATGACCGCGTAGAGGGCGGTGTCCTGGTCGGCGAGCCAGGCGTGCGTCCAGCTGCCGAGGCCGATGCCCTCCAGCACGTTGTTGATCAGGCCGTCCGGCTGGTACATGGCCTGCCACACCAGCGCGGTCGCGACCAGTGAGAAGACCACCGGCAGGAAGAGCGCCGCCCGGTAGAACGCGATGCCGCGCCGCTCCTGTTGGAGCAGCAGCGCGGCACCGAGCCCGAGGGCGGCGGAGAGCCCGCCGAAGAGCAGCAGCCACAGCACCGTGTCGATCGCGGCGGTGCGGAAGACCGCGTCGTGCAGCATCTCGCTGTAGTTGTCGAGGCCGACGAACTCCGGGGACCCCAGGCCGTCCCAGGAGGTCAGGGAGAGGTAGAAGCCCTGGAGGGCCGGCCAGAAGACCCAGAACGCCTCGGCAAGCAGCGGGAGGAGGACGAAGGCCAGGACCACCGGGGGCACCCGGGTGGCCCTGGACCGTCGTGTGGAGCCGATCAGCGCCATTGTCACTGGCTCCAGATCTTCTGTGCGCTGCGCTGCCACGTGGTGAGGATGGAGCCGATCTCCTTGGGCTTGGCCAGGTAGTGCACCAGCGCGGTGTCGGCGGTCGGCTGGAGGGCGTCGCTGGAGTCCCGGTTGAAGAACTGGGTCAGATCGGCGGCGCTCTCGATGAGCTTGCGGCCCTTGAGGACGAGCGGGGTGCCCGCGTCCTTCGCGTCGGGGTGCGTGGGCAGCGTGGTACCGGAGCCGCTCTTGAGGTAGAGCTCCTGCGACTCGGCGGTGGCCAGGTAGCGCAGCAGTTCCTTGACCCCGTCGGCGCGCTTGGTGCGGGCGCTGGCGAAGAAGCCGTCGGTGGGCGCCTCCTCGGCGACCGGCACCTTCGGGTCGATGATGGGGAACTGGAAGAAGTCCAGGTCGCCCAAGGCGTCCTTGGGGGCGGCGTCGGCGAAGAAGGTGCCGATGAGCATCATGCCGGTGCGGCCCTGGAGGAGGGAGGTGGTGGCGTCCTGGAAGGGGATGGCCGTGCCGTTGGGGTCGAAGTACGGGCGGGCCTCGTCCCACTTGTCGAAGACCTTGCGGACCTCGGGGTCGTCGAAGCGGTGCTTGCCCGCGAGGAGTTCGCGGTGGTACGCGGCGCCGTTGACGCGGATGTTGAGGTAGTCGAACCAGGCGGAGGCGACCCAGGGGGTGTCCCCGCCGGCGCCGAGGCCGATCGGGGCGACGCCCTTGCTCTTGAGCTTGTCGCACAGGTCGAGGAACTCGTCCCAGGTCTTGGGCTCCTTGACGCCCCACTTGGCGAAGTTCGACTTCCGGTAGAACATGCCCCACCAGTAGTAGCTGGTGGGCACGAAGACCTTCTTGCCGCTGGAGGCCGAGGTGCACAGCTTCTTCAGCGCGTCGGAGTAGCCGGAGAGCTCGGGCTTCTCCCATATGTCGTCGAGGTCGAGGAGCAGGTCCTTCTTGGCGTACGACTCGGCGACGGAGCCGGGGTACCAGCTGTAGACGTCCGGCGGGTTGGCCGAGGTGAGGTAGGTCGGCAGCTGCGTGCGGAAGGTCTCCGACGCGACGGTGTTGAGCTGCGCCTCGGCGTCGCCGCGCTTCTCGAAGGCGGCGACGATCGCCTGCATCGCGGTCTTGGCCTGCGGGGAGGAGAGGTTGGACTGCAGGGTCACTGGGCCGCCGGACTTTCCTCCGGAGGCGGACGGGCTCGAGGTGACGCAGCCGCTGAGCAGTGCGCCGGCGCCGACTGCGCCTGTTCCTACGAGGAATCTACGGCGGGTGGCGTTGAAGGCGGTCATCTGTGCACTCCTATGTGCCCACGGAACGGAGCTGAGGCCCCCTGACGGCCCGGCTCTGCGTTCGGCACGCACAGCCTGTCGCAGGGGTCCGAGCAACGTCAAGATTAATTACTAATTTATTTCTCGGAGGGTGTGCCATCGGGCCGAACAAGGCCCGGAGGCACACCTGTTGGTGCCGGATGGTGCGGGGTGGTACGGGTTGACGCAGGTGAAGCCGGGTGAAGCGAGGTGAAGCCAGGTAGAGCAGGGTGAGGCGGAGCAAGCGCTGAGCTCAGCGCCCAGCCCGGTGGACGCGGCCGTCCACTCCGCGGAAGGCGGCCAGCACGCCGCCGTCCAGCCAGGCGATGTTGTAGCCGCTGTCGCGCAGCCCGCTGCCGACGAGATGGACGAGACGGTCGGCGATCTTTCTGACCTGGCCCTCCGTCGGGGCACCGAGCCCGTAGGAGGTGTTCCATCCCATGTACGGCGTACGGGCCAGGCCGCTGTCGTAGTGCCGCGGCGCGCCCTGGTCGTCCGCGGCGTGTACCGCCGGAACTGCCGACCCGACCAGCACCACGGCACCGAGCGCCACCGCGATCCGCCGCAGTCGCGCCATCCCTGCGCAATGTGAAGCCACTGAAGTCTCCGGAGAGTTGGGGTGTTTGGACACACCGCTCCGGTCGTGCGGGGCGTCGGTGCCACGGCGGAAACTGTGGCCGGACCCCTCAAGCCTGTCAATATTAATTGCTAATTAACTTAAAAATGCGATCTCACGGTGATGTAGGCATCGCCCGCCGGGTCGATCACGTCGTGGATGCTCAACCGACCGGCCCCGAGCGATTCGAGCTGAGGGTGCGGTCGACTAGTTCGCGCTCGTGCCGACAGGTTCGCACCCAGCGTTCCATGATCGAGTTCATGCGGGTGACGCAGACACGGGCGGTGACGACCTCGATTCAGGTACCTGACGGTGGCGCCGGCGTCCTGGAGGTCCATGACCGTGTTCTGGCGGCCCGGGTGACCCAGTACGCGGTGGAGTGGGCGGTCGCGACGAGGATGCGGATGCGGCGGTTGGCGTGCTCAATGACGGCGAAAACGTGAACGGTCGCACGGCTCAGCGTGGTGGTCTCCGGCACGGACACTCCTCGCCCTTCGGCGAAACGCCTCGGCAAAATCCTTCGGCGAACACGGTTCCTCTGAGCGAGACAGAGGCGGACGTGGCGAAAACGTGGCGACCGACCGCGCTTCGGAGCTCGTGAACCAGAAGCAGTTCACACAAGCCGCAGACGTGCTGACAGCCGCACTGGCCAGGGCCGTCGACGAAGCCCTCGTGGACGATCTGACGTTGTCCCTCGCGCATGTGAAATTCCTCGCCGGTGCGCACAGTGAGGCTCTCCAACTCTTCCAACAAGCTGCGAAAGGTCTCGCCCGGCGGCTCGGCGCTGACGACGTCGAGGTGCGGCGATGCCTCTACTACGCAGCCGAGTGCCGTATGGAGCTCGGTGAGACCACTGCCGCCGTCGCCGCCTTCGGTGACTATGTGCAGCACGCCCCGGACGAGGACGACGAAGACGCGGTCGACCGTCATCTGGAGGCCCTCGCCCAGATCATGCGTTTGGAGGCGGGGGCGGAGCGGTTCGCGCAGGCCCGGGCCTCCGCGATCACCCTCCGGAGTGCGACGCGGCGCTACCGAGGGCTGCACGCGCCGGAGTTGGCCGACATCGACGGATTCATCGAGCGGCTGCGACGCTTCGAGTAGGGACCGAGGAGGGGCTCAACGTGCGCCCCCTCCTTCTCCGGCTGCGGACGTTCAGTGCCCCGTAGCGTAGGCAATGAACGCGGCCCAGGTAGTGGGTTCGACGGCCAGTTGAGGACTCTGCTCGATCTTCGAGTCCCGGACATGGACACCAGTCGTCGAGGCGGCCACTTCAACGCAGTTGTCGCCCTGCGTGCCGCTGTAGCTGCTCTTGAACCAGGCCCGTTCAGTGGTGCTCATAACTCTCCTCGCATCCGCTCCAGCAGGTCCACGGTGGCCGCACGGCCGAGAGCCTGCGCTCGCATCCTTCCATAGCGCTGGAGCAGGGCGCTGACGTCTTTCGACTCCCCGGTCAGGCTGCTGTACTGCTGCCCCTCGGAGTAGCCGAGCCACTGATGGTCCGGGGTCTCGGCGAGATACATGGGGCCGTCGAGACCAGCATGGTCCTCACTCCGCGTCGGCATGAGCTGGATTTCCACATTGCGCCGCCTTCCAGTCTCCAGAAGATGTTCGACGAGGATCCGCGTCACCTCCCGGCCGCCGGTCCGGCGTTCCAGGAGGGACTGCTCGACGATGAAGCTGAAGGCCGAGTTCGGCCGCTCAGCGAGCAGCCGCTGGCGTTCCAGACGGGCCGCCACCTGCTGCTCGACCTGCTCCTCAGTGAGGGGCGGCAGACTGCCTTCGAAGACCGCCCTGATGTACGCCTCCGGCTGAAGCATCCCGGGTACCAGTCGGCACTCGTACGCGTACAGGCTGATCGCCTCCTCCTCGATCGCCGCCCACTGCCGGAACCAGGAGGCCAGCCCCGCCCGCCGCGTCAGGAATCGGGAAGCAGCCCTCAACACCCCATCAGCGGCCAGCACTTCCTCGCCACGGTCGATCAGTTCCTTCGGCGGGAAGCGGCGGCCCTGCTCGATCGAGCCGACGAAGTGGGTCGAATACCGCACCCTGAGCGCATACTCCTCCTGGGTCAGCCCAGCCTTGTCCCGCATCGCCTTGTGGACCGACCCGAAGGTCTTCAACGCATCCGACGTCTCCGGTTCCACACTGCTGTCCGCCACGCCCGCCACCTCCCGTGCACCACTGCAGCCCCGCCCAACTCACCCATCGTCACGGAGCGTTACCCGTACTGTCCATAGCGCGGGCTCGTACAGCGCCGACTGTACGAGTGTCAGCACTGGTCACCCGCGCTCCACCACCGGGACTGTGGACGGCATACAGGCCCAACCACCCGTCACTGTACGTGTGTTCACCCAACGGGTCAGCTCCACCGGCAAAGGCGCCCGCCTGGCCCGTCTCCTCACACAGCTCAATGTTTGATTTGGGGCATCCCTACTGCTGCGACGTCTCCGGCGCCGCGGCCCTGGTCGTGGCGGAACTCGCCGCGAACGCCGTCCGCCGCATCCAGCTCCCCAGACGCGACTTCGAGCTGGCGCTCGTCCTCGCCACTTCGGCGCTTCGACGCTTCGACGCTTCGACGCTTCGACGCTTCGACGCTTCGACGCTTCGAGTCGAGATCGCAGACGCCCGCGCCGAACGCCTGCCCCGCACAGGACCGGAACTCCCAGAAGGCAAAACGGGCCGCGGCCTCGTTGACCCCGACCGCGATCAGGGCGTGCACGTTGATGATGCGGCCGCCTTCGCGGACCTTCTGTGTGAGCGCGTCGACCCAGACGAACGCATAGGGCCCGGCGTCCAGGGACCGGTTGAGGAAGGCTACGACCTGCACGTCCAGGTGCCGGGCCATCGCGGAGACGGGGGTGCTTTCCCGCGAGCGGGGACGCGTCGGCGCGCATGGCCGCCAGTGCTGCCATTGCCTTAGCGCCGGTTACGGACTCATTGAGGTCTTCTCGGCAACGCAGCGGTTGCGGTGTGTGACGGGGTGCGGGTGCCCGCGGCCTAGGTCTGCGGTGCCAGGGTGCGTAGGACGTCGAACTCGTTGCCCTCGGGGTCTGCCATGACCACCCAGTTTCGGTCTGAGCCCTGGCCCACATCCGTCTTGGTGGCGCCGAGGCCGAGCAGTCTGGTCACCTCGTCCTCGGTGCTGCCGTCGATCGGGCTGACGTCGAGGTGGAGCCGGTTCTTCACGGTCTTGCCCTCGGGCACCTGGATGAACAGCAGGGTGGGCGGCATCTGTCGGGCCCGAACATCCTCGACGGTCGGCACCCAGGAGCCGATCTCGACCTTGCCCTCGCTCCGGTCGATCACCTTGAAGTCCAGGACCTCGCACCAGAAGGCCGCGAGCCTCTCCGGATCGCGGCAGTCAACGGCCAACTCGGTGAACCTACTTGTCATGACTCTCCCAGATAGTGCGGACGGGGCTCAGAGTATTGGCTGGGCCGCCCGTCCGACAGATCCGCGATCTTCCTGACTGACTAGGGCCATCAGACGGGCTTGACCCGGCATCAGATACGCGAGAAGCCCCTGGTGGGAACAGGTCTGCGAAGATCACGTTCCGGAACCCAGAGGCTTCACGCGTTGACCAGTATCACCTACACCGCAACACTCGACGTCGGCAGGGAGACCGCCGAGACTCTCGCCCAACTCTTGCGCGAGCACCGCGAACGGCTCGGCACCCGCAGGGGAACCCGCGCTCTGGGCGTCTTCAAGCAGGGCGTCCTGGTGCTGCGGTGGTTCGTCGACGGGACCCGGCTGGCCCAACTCGCCCGGGACAACGGGGTTTCGGTGACCACCGCGTACCGCTACTTGCACGAAGGGCTGACCGTGCTCGCCGACCCCGCCCCGGGTCTGTCCACCGCGCTGGAACGGGCGGCCGCCGCCGGCTACACCCATCTCAACCTGGACGGCACCGTCATCCGTACTGACCGCGTGGCCGCCCCCGGCCCCAAAGGCGCCGACCTCTGGTGGTCCGGGAAGCACAAGCACCACGGCGGCAACGTCCAGGTCATCTCCGCCCCCGACGACTGGCCGATCTGGGTCTCCCCGATCCGCCCCGGCCGCGAGCATGACACCACCTGCGCCCGCACCCACGGCCTGGTCGACGCCCTCAACCGGCTCGTATCCACTCTGGACATTCCCACCCTGACCGACCTCGGCTACAAAAACGCCGGCGACGGCTTCCGTCACCCGGTCAAGAAGCCCAAGGGCAGCGAACTCGACGACGAGCAGCAGGCGTTCAACTCGGTCATCCGAGGCGTCCATGCAGTCGCCGAGCGGGCCAACGCCCTGCTCAAGGTCACCTTCAAGGCCCTGCGCCGGGTCAGCCTCGACGCCAGCGGCATCACCCGGATCGCCCGAGCCGCCCTCGTCCTGCTCCAGTTGGAACACGGCCGCACCGCCTGACCGAAGATCACGAACCGTCACGAACCATTACCGAGAAAGATTCATTCGGTGCGAGTTCCGTTAAGTCGCCATGCCCGCCTTGATGAGCTGGATGTGAGCCTCCTGAATTCCCTCCGGGAGTTCGTCCGGGCTGAACCATTTCGCCTCCAGAATCTCGAAGTCGTCGAGCTTGAGAGTTCCACCCACGTAAAGCGCTTCGTACGCGATTTCCACGCGAAGCTTGTAGCCGCTGGTTGCCTGAACAAGTCGCCCTGGAACGACTTCAAGGCCGGTTTCTTCCCGAACCTCTCGAACGACGGTCTTCGGGAGCTCCTCGCTCTTGATTGCGTAGCCGGTCGGAAGCCCCCATGGCCGGTCTACGGGCCACAGTCGATGCTTGAGGAGCAGGACTTCCCCCGCCTCGTTCCGCACTACGCCCGTCACACCAATCATGAATTTGGCGTTCACGAACCATAGGATGCGCCATTGCAGAGGGCCGCGAATGAGTTTCCACACTCGGGCAATGATTCGCTTCATACGAACCCTTTCAATAGGGCAAGCGCATCGGGCGCTTGCGGTGCCAGACTCAACCTATGCCGTGGGGTGCGGGTCACGCGTCCTTTCGCCGGGCGCAGCGCTCACACGGGAACGGGCAGCGGGGCAGGGAGTTGGGCGGGAAAGCAATCACGCCGGACACCGGGTCGAGGGTGCCGCCGTACTCCTCCACCAGCCGTCATCTGCGGGCCGTTCCGAGCCTTCAACCAGGCTGACTGGCTCAGGGGCGGGCAGGGAGCTCACACGAGTACGTGCGCGCGAAGGTCGTCATGCCTCACCGCCGAAGGATTCTGTTGTACGAGCCGCCCGCAGCTTCGGACACACCCACATACTTCGACCAATCAGACGGGGTCACATGGCAGTGCAGAACCATGGCGGGGTCGCGTACTTCCTGCGCCCCATCCTTGGTCGTGTTCCGCAGTGTCGACCCGTCCCATGCGGTCCGCAGCTTGGTCGTGAACGATGCATCCCGCTTCACTCTGCGGAGTACTTCTGTTGACCAAGGACGGCGACGACAACGCGGTGATCTACCTGGATCAGTCCGTGATGAACGTCCTGAAGTGGCAGAAGGAACGACAGGACGCCGAGCGTGCACGTCTCGGCTCCGCGTGGGTGGACCACGACCTGGTGTTCGCCCGGGACGGCTTCAAGCTCTACCGGGGCGAAGCAGGCGGACCACAGGACCCCGAGAACATATCGGCACGCTGGTGCACTCTGCGCCATCGTCTGCACCTGACCGACGACTTCCGGATTCACGACTGGAGGCACAGCAAGGTCACGAACGATCTGGAGGCCGGAGAAAACCCGGTAGAGGTCTCCGCCAACGTCCGGCACCACTCACCGGCCTACACCATGGCCAAGTACGGCCACTCTCGTGAGGACGGAGCCCGCCGACTGGCTGCCTCCGGTGCTGGCCGACTCGGCCTCTCATCCCTGGTCTGACCTGGGGAATCTCCAGGCCGTTGGTCACGCCGCAGTCCAGAAATGCAAGAAACCCCTGATGAACAGGGGTCTCAGCTGGTGTCCGAGGGGGGACTTGAACCCCCACGCCCGATAAAGGGCACTAGCACCTCAAGCTAGCGCGTCTGCCATTCCGCCACCCGGACTAGGTGTCTGCCGCCTGGCCGGGGGTGTTCCCCGCGGCGACATGGACAACAATACCAAGGTTTCGGAGTGCCTTTCACCTGCATATCCAGGTCGTGGGAGCGGCTGAGCAGGGCGGGGCGAAGGGCATCCGGAGACTCACCAGAGGTGACTGAACGACTACCACATGCTGCCGCAGTCGGCCCGCGGGCCACGCACCCCATGACGACCAGTTCACCCCCGGCCCGTCGGGCATCTCATCGGACAGCCGCCCGACGATCAGCCCCAGCTCGCGAGGCGGGAGTCCGTCAGGCCTGCAGCCCGCCGGTGTCCAAGCCGCCGCACCCAGCCACTGGGCGAGCATGGGTACGAGACGACGGTGGGCGACGCCATGACGCGGGCGCCGCCCAGCCTCGCCTCAAGGAACGAGCTGATACTCCGGGAAGTTGCCCGGCAGCCGCTCCCCCGTCGGCCCCTGCGTGACGGCGCGCACCAGTAGCTCGCCGCCGACGAAGGCGCCGCGCCAGGACGCGCCGAGCCCGCCGAAGAGCTCGTCGCGGTCCCCGCGGGAGCGGGGTTTGCCGTGGCCGATCTTGAAGGCACGGATCTGCGGCGCCAGTCGGGCGTACGTCGACTCGTCGTCCGTGGACAGGGTGGCGACGAGCGCGCCGTTCGACGCGTTCATCGCGGCGAGCAGCTCCGCCTCGGTGTCGACCAGGACGATGGTGTCGACCGGGCCGAAGGGCTCCGCGTGATGCAGCGGTGAGGACGGGGGCGGGTTGAGGAGCGTGACCGGTTGGACGTACGCCGCCATGTCCTGGCCGGGCAGGAAGCGCGCGTCGGACAGCTTGCCGCGGTGCAGCGGGACGGCGCCGCGGTCGATGGCCTCCGTGACCTGGTCGTGCAGCTCCTTCGCCTTGGCCGCGTTGATGACGGGTCCGAAGTCCAGTACGGGGTAGGGGTCGTCGGGGTGCTCGACCGCCAGCGGGTGGCCGACCCGCAAGGTGCGCACGGCCGGGAGGTACGCGGCGAGGAACTCGTCGAACAGTGTGCGCTGGACGACGAAGCGCGGGTACGCGGTGCAGCGCTGTTTGCCGTAGTCGAAGAGCTTCGGGATGACGGCGGTCAGCGCGTCCCAGTCCGTGTAGTTCCAGATGCCCCAGGTGTTGAGTCCCTCCTGTTCGAGTACGTGCCGCTTGCCGAGGTCGGCGACTGCGGTGGCCACCGCGGCGCCCGTGTCACGGCCGCCGACGAAGGAGACGCAGCCGATCTCGGGCGCACGGACGAGCGCCTCCGACAGCTCGCCTCCGCTGCCGCTGACGAGGGTGACGGGGATCCCCTCACGGGCGGCGAGCGCGCAGGCCAGAGTGAGACAGGAGACGCCGCCGTCGGTCGGGGTCTTGGCGATGACCGCGTTGCCCGCCAATGCCTGTACCAGCATTGCGTGAACGAGCACGCTCATCGGGTAGTTCCAGCTGGCGATGTTGGACACGGGTCCGTCCAGCGGGGCGCGGCCCTCGACCATGGGCTCGATCCCGTCGACGTACCAGCGCACGCCGTCGATCGCCCGGTCCACGTCGGCCTGGGCGAGCCGCCAGGGCTTGCCGATCTCCCAGACCAGGAGGAGGGCGAGGAGTTCGCGGTGCTCGGTCAGAGCGTCGAGTGTCGCCGCGACGCGCGCACGGCGTTCGGCCGGTGGAACGTGGCGCCAGGCGCGGTGCTGGTCGAGCGAGGCGCGTACGGCTTGCTGGGCGGTGGCGCCGTCCAGCCGGGGCGGGCCCGCGACGGGGCTTCCGTCGACCGGGCTGGTGGCGGGCAGTGCCCGGCCGTCCGCCTGCCAGCCGGCGTGCCAGAGATTGAGGACGCGGTCGTCCTGGAACGCCTCGGGCGCGACGGCGAGGCAGCGCTGCCAGGCGTCGGCCCAGGACGTACCGGACTTCACGACGAGGTTGGGGTGGAGGGTGGATGCCATTCGAATGTCTCCGCTCTCGGTGCACGGTCGGGGGCGGGAGGTGCCTGGCTCCTCGCGAGCTGCAGGGTGTACGGCGCATGGTGCCTCGGCCCGCACGAGCAGTGGTCGCGTTCGTACGGAGGACGACGTCACGTCCCCAGGGGAGAAGGTGGTGAGGTGGCTGTGCGGGTGTCAGTCACCTCACGTCGACTATGAGTGACGTTTCGTCTCACCCACGGCTGATCTCACTCTCCCCTTCCAGTCGGGCCAGCACCAACCGAGCCGTCTCCGTCGGCGTGCCGCCCACCCGCACCCCGGCCGCCTCCAGGGCCTCCTTCTTCGCCTGCGCGGTGCCCGACGAGCCGGAGACGATCGCGCCCGCGTGCCCCATCGTCTTGCCCTCGGGCGCCGTGAACCCGGCGATGTACCCGACGACGGGCTTGGTGACGTGCTCACGGATGTACGCGGCCGCCCGTTCCTCCGCGTCGCCGCCGATCTCCCCGATGAGGACGATGAGCTCGGTGTCGGGGTCGTCCTGGAAGGCGGCCAGGCAGTCGATGTGCGTGGTGCCGACGACGGGGTCGCCGCCGATTCCCACGCACGTCGAGAAGCCGATGTCGCGGAGTTCGTACATGAGCTGGTAGGTCAGCGTGCCCGACTTGGACACCAGGCCGATGCGTCCTGGTTTGGTGATGTCGGCGGGGATGATGCCCGCGTTCGACTGGCCCGGGGTGATCAGGCCGGGGCAGTTGGGGCCGATGACGCGGGTGCCCTGCGTGGCGGCGTACGCGTGGAAGGCGATGGAGTCGTGAACGGGGATGCCCTCGGTGATCACCACAGCGAGGCCGATTCCCGCGTCGGCCGCCTCGATCACAGCGGCCTTGGCGAACGCGGGCGGCACGAAGACCACGGACACGTCGGCTCCGGTCGCCTCCATCCCCGCGCGCACCGAGCCGAAGACGGGTACGGCCCGGTCGTCGAAGTCGACGGTCTGCCCCGCCTTGCGCGGGTTGACCCCGCCGACGACGTCCGTGCCGGCCGCGAGCATCCGCCGCGTGTGTTTCATACCCTCGGCACCGGTCATGCCCTGGACGAGGATCTTGCTCTCCTTGCTGAGAAAGATGGCCATGTCCCGCTCCTTCAGCCGGCGTTGGCGAGTTCGGCGGCGCGGCGCGCGGCGCCGTCCATGGTGGTGGCCTGCTGGACCAGGGGATGCGCGCGACCGTCGAGGATGGCGCGTCCGCGCACGGCGTTGTTGCCGTCGAGGCGGACCACGAGCGGCTTGGTCACCTGGACGGTGTCCAGGGCTTGCACGATGCCGTCGGCGACCGCGTCGCAGGCCGTGATGCCGCCGAAGACGTTCACGAAGACCGATTTCACGGCCGGGTCGGAGAGGATCACCGACAGCCCGTCGGCCATGATCCGGGCGGAGGCTCCACCGCCGATGTCGAGGAAGTTGGCGGGGCGGGCGCCGCAGCCGGCGACCACGTCGAGCGTCGACATGACCAGGCCCGCGCCGTTGCCGATGATGCCGACCTCTCCGTCCAGTTTGACGTAGTTGAGGCCCTTCGCGGCGGCCGCCGCCTCCAGTGGGTGGTCGTCCTGCGGGGCGTCCTGTTCGCCCCATCGGGCCTGCCTGAAGCGGGCGTTGTCGTCGAGGGTGACTTTGCCGTCGAGGGCGAGGATCTGCCCCCGGGCGGTGCGCACGAGTGGGTTCACCTCGACGAGCACCGCGTCCTCGCGGGTCAGCACCTCCCAGAGGCGTACCAGGACGTCGACGGTCTGCGGGGGCAGCCCGGCGGCTTCGGCAATCTCCGTCGCCTTCGCCGAGGTGACGCCCTCGGCGGGGTCTATGGGGATGCGCGCCACGGCTTCCGGCCTGGTCGCGGCCACCTCCTCGATCTCCATGCCTCCTTCGGCGGAGGCGATCGCGAGGAAGCGGCCCACGGCGCGGTCGAGGACGTAACCGACGTAGAACTCGCTCTGGATGTCGACCGGTTGGGCCAGCATCACCTTGCGGACCGTGTGGCCCTTGATGTCCATACCAAGGATCTGACGTGCCGTTAGTTCGGTGGCGGCGGGGTCGGCGGCGAGCTTCACCCCGCCTGCCTTGCCGCGCCCACCGGTCTTCACCTGCGCCTTGACGACGACGCGGCCGCCGAGCCTGCGGGCGATGTCGCGCGCCTCCTTGGGCGAATCCGTGACCTCTGCCCTCGGCACCAAGATGCCGTATTCCTCGAAGAGTTCCCTTGCCTGGTGCTCGTACAGGTCCATCACTGGCTCCTGACTGAAAGTGCCGCACGCCCCCTGGACACCACCCACCGGATGCGGGATAACAAGCTTCATACAGTATTCGTCGACTGTATGCAATGTACCGCGAGAGCGTTCCAAACCCCTACGAAGGGACAGGACTTCGCCATGCCCGACGGCAGCAGCGACAACAACACGACCTTCATCTCCGGTGGGCATCTGGTCGCCAAGGCACTCAAAGCGGAAGGTGTGGAGGTCATCTACACCTTGTGCGGCGGCCACATCATCGATATCTACGACGGCTGCGTCGACGAAGGCATAGAGGTCGTCGACGTCCGTCACGAGCAGGTCGCCGCCCACGCCGCCGACGGCTACGCACGCATCACCGGCAAACCCGGCTGCGCCGTCGTGACGGCGGGTCCCGGTACGACCGATGCCGTGACCGGCGTCGCGAACGCCTTCCGCGCCGAGTCCCCGATGCTGCTCATCGGCGGCCAAGGAGCCCACACCCAACACAAAATGGGGTCCCTCCAGGACCTCCCGCACGTCGACATGATGACGCCGATCACCAAGTTCGCGGCGACCGTGCCGGACACGGCGCGCGCCGCCGACATGGTGTCGATGGCCTTCCGGGAGTGCTACCACGGCGCGCCCGGCCCCTCCTTTTTGGAGATCCCGCGCGATGTCCTGGACGCCAGGGTCCCGGTCGACAAGGCCCGGGTCCCGGCCGCCGGCCAGTACCGGGCCTCGACCCGCTCGGCCGGTGACCCCGAGGCGATCGAGAAGCTCGCGGACCTTCTCGTGCACGCCGAGAAGCCCGCGATCCTGCTGGGCAGCCAGGTCTGGACGACCCGGGGCACCGAGTCCGCGATCGATCTCGTACGCAGCCTCAACATCCCCGCCTACATGAACGGCGCGGGGCGCGGCACACTGCCGCCCGGGGACCCGCACCACTTCCAGCTCTCCCGTCGGTACGCCTTCTCCCACGCCGACGTCATCGTCATCGTCGGTACGCCCTTCGACTTCCGCATGGGCTACGGCAAGCGGCTCTCGCCGGACGCGACCGTCGTACAGATCGACCTCGACTACCGGACCGTCGGCAAGAACCGGGACATCGACCTGGGAATCGTCGGCGACGCGGGACTGATCCTCAAGTCGGTGACCGAGGCGGCCGCCGGGCGCATCAACGGGGGCGCGTCGAAGCGCAAGGAGTGGCTCGACGAGCTGCGGGCCGCCGAGCAGACCGCTCTCGAGAAGCGGCTGCCCAGCCTGAAGTCGGACGCCTCGCCGATCCACCCGTACCGCCTGGTGAGCGAGATCAACGACTTCCTCACCGAGGACTCCATCTACATCGGCGACGGCGGCGACATCGTCACCTTCTCCGGGCAGGTCGTGCAGCCCAAGTCACCCGGGCACTGGATGGACCCGGGCCCGCTGGGCACGCTCGGTGTCGGCGTCCCCTTCGTCCTCGCCGCCAAGCAGGCGCGGCCCGACAAGGAGGTCGTCGCCCTCTTCGGAGACGGCGCCTTCTCCCTCACCGGCTGGGACTTCGAGACCCTTGTCCGCTACAACCTTCCCTTCGTCGGCATCGTCGGCAACAACTCCTCCATGAACCAGATCCGTTACGGCCAGGCCCAGAAGTACGGCCTGGAGCGCGAGCGGGTCGGCAACACCCTCGGCGATGTCCACTACGACAAGTTCGCCCAGATGCTGGGCGGTTACGGCGAAGAGGTCCGCGACCCCGCCGACATCCGCCCGGCCCTGCAACGCGCCCGCGAGTCGGGCAAGCCGTCGCTCATCAACGTCTGGGTCGACCCGGACGCGTACGCCCCCGGAACCATGAACCAGACGATGTACAAGTGAGGTGACCCCGATGACAGCGATGACAGCGACGACAGCGACGACAGGAACGTCGACCAAGGCTCTCGAAGGCATCCGCGTCCTCGACATGACGCACGTCCAGTCCGGCCCTTCGGCCACCCAACTGCTCGCCTGGCTCGGCGCGGACGTCGTCAAGCTGGAGGCGCCGACCGGTGACATCACGCGGGGGCAGCTGCGCGACCTCCCGGACGTCGACTCCCTCTACTTCACGATGCTCAACTGCAACAAGCGGAGCATCACCCTCAACACCAAGACCGAGCGTGGCAAGGAGATCCTCACCGAGCTGATCCGCCGCTCGGACGTCATGGTCGAGAACTTCGGACCGGGCGCGGTCGACCGCATGGGGTTCACCTGGGACCGCATCCAGGAGATCAATCCGCGAATCGTCTATGCCTCCATCAAGGGGTTCGGGGACGGCCCGTACACCAACTTCAAGGCGTACGAGGTCGTCGCTCAGGCCATGGGCGGGTCGATGTCGACCACCGGCTTCGAGGACGGGCCGCCGCTCGCGACGGGCGCGCAGATCGGCGACTCGGGCACGGGCATTCACGCGGTGGCGGCGATCCTCGCCGCCCTGTTCCAGCGGGAGAACACGGGGCGCGGACAGCGCGTGAACGTGGCGATGCAGCACGCGGTGCTGAATCTGTGCCGGGTGAAGCTCCGGGACCAGCAGCGCCTGGAGCATGGGCCGCTGGCTGAATATCCCAACGACGACTTCGGCGACGAGGTTCCCCGTTCCGGCAACGCGTCCGGCGGCGGTCAGCCGGGCTGGGCGGTCAAGTGCGCGCCGGGCGGCCCCAACGACTACGTCTACGTCATCGTGCAGCCCGTCGGCTGGAAGCCGATCACCGAGCTCATCGGGCGGCCGGAGCTGGCGGACGACCCCGACTGGGCCACCCCTGCCGCACGGCTGCCCCAGCTCACCAAGATGTTCCAGCTCATCGAGGAGTGGTCGGCCACCCTCCCCAAGTGGGAGGTGCTGGAGAGGCTAAACGCCCACAACATCCCGTGCGGCCCGATCCTGTCCACCAGGGAGATCATCGAGGACGAGTCGCTGGTCGCCAACGAGATGGTCGTGAAGGTGCCGCACCCCGAGCGGGGCGAGTTCGTGACGGTCGGCAGTCCGCTGAAGCTGTCCGACTCCCCCGTGGACGTGACCAGTTCACCGCTGCTCGGCGAGCACAACGAAGAGGTCTACATCGGCGAGCTCGGCCTCGGCGACGAGGAGCTGCGCCTGCTCAAGTCGAACGGAGTGATCTGATTGATGGCCGAAGACCGGGTGCTGAGGGTGCGCACGCTCCTCGACGCCGTGCGGGCCGAGGGACGGACGGCGCTCACCGCGCCCGAGGGCAAGGTGCTCGCCGACGCGTACGCGATAGCCGTCCCCGGCGAGGAGTTGGCGACCGACGTCGACGAGGCGGTGGCGTACGCGGCGCGCTTCGGCGGACCCGTCGTGATGAAGATCGTCTCCCCGGACATCCTGCACAAGACCGACGCCGGCGGTGTGATCGTCGGCGTGGAGGGCGCCTCGGACGTACGGGCCGCCTTCCACAAGATCATCGAGAACGCCCGGGCCTACAACCCGCAGGCCCGCGTCGACGGCGTCCAGGTACAGGAACTGCTCCCCCAGGGACAGGAAGTCATCGTCGGCGCGGTGACCGACCCGACCTTCGGGAAGGTCGTCGCCTTCGGGCTCGGCGGCGTGCTGGTCGAGGTCCTCAAGGACGTCACCTTCCGGCTCGCTCCCGTGGTCGCCGACGAGGCGCTGTCGATGCTGGACTCGATCCGCGCGGCGGAGATCCTGCGCGGGGTGCGCGGCGCTCGGCCCGTGGACCGCTGGGCGCTCGCCGAGCAGATCCGCCGGGTCTCCGAACTCGTCGCGGACTTCCCGGAGATCGCCGAGGTGGACCTCAACCCGGTGATCGCCACTCCGGAGGGCGCACTCGCGGCGGACATCCGCGTGCTCCTCGCCGACAAGGTCGCGAAGCCCCGTCGTACGTACACGCGCGAGGAGATCCTCACCTCCATGCGCCGGCTGATGCAGCCCTCCTCCGTGGCCGTCATCGGTGCCTCCAACGAGCAGGGCAAGATCGGCAATTCGGTGATGCGCAACCTCATCGACGGCGGCTTCTCCGGAGAGATCCATCCGGTGAACCCCAAGGCCGATGACATTCTGGGCCGCAAGGCGTACAAGAGTGTCACTGACGTTCCCGGTGAGGTGGATGTGGCGGTCTTCGCGATTCCCGCCAAGTTCGTGGCCTCGGCCCTGGAGGAGGTGGGACGCAAGGGGATCCCCAACGCCGTACTGATCCCCTCCGGGTTCGCGGAGACCGGCGAACACGAACTCCAGGAGGAGATCGTGGCCATCGCCGAACGGCACGGCGTGCGGCTCCTCGGGCCGAACATCTACGGCTACTACTCGACGTGGCATGACCTGTGCGCCACGTTCTGCACACCGTACGACGTGAAGGGCGGCGTCGCGCTCACCTCGCAGTCCGGCGGCATAGGGATGGCCATCCTGGGTTTCGCGCGCACGACGAAGACCGGTGTCTCCGCGATCGTCGGGCTCGGCAACAAGTCGGACCTGGACGAGGACGACCTGCTCACCTGGTTCGGCGAGGACCCGCACACCGAGTGCATCGCGATGCACCTGGAGGACCTGAAGGACGGCCGCGCCTTCGTGGCCGCGGCCAAGGCGACGGTCCCGAAGAAGCCGGTCGTGGTCCTGAAGGCGGGCCGTACGGCCGCCGGGGCGAAGGCCGCCGGTTCGCACACCGGGGCGCTCGCGGGCGACGACGCCGTGTACGACGACATCCTGAAGCAGGCCGGCGTCATCAGGGCCCCGGGACTGAACGAAATGCTGGAGTACGCGCGCGCGTTGCCGGTGCTTCCCACCCCCAAGGGGGACAACGTCGTCATCATCACGGGCGCGGGCGGCAGCGGCGTCCTGCTGTCCGACGCGGTGACGGACAACGGCCTGTCCCTGATGGAGATCCCGCCGGACCTGGACGCGTCCTTCAGGAAGTTCATCCCGCCGTTCGGGGCCGCCGGTAACCCGGTGGACATCACGGGTGGCGAGCCGCCGTCGACGTACGAGGCGACGATCCGGCTGGGCCTGGAGGACCCCCGCATCCACGCGCTCGTCCTCGGCTACTGGCACACCATCGTGACCCCTCCCATGGTCTTCGCCGAGCTCACCGCGCGCGTGGTGGCCGAATTCCGCGAGCGCGGGATCGAGAAGCCCGTGGTGGCCTCACTCGCGGGCGACGTCGAGGTCGAGGAGGCCTGCCAGTACCTCTACGAGCGTGGGGTCGTGGCATACCCGTACACGACGGAGAAGCCGGTGGCCGTACTCGGCGCGAAGTACGGCTGGGCGCGGGCGGCGGGGCTGTTGGGGGGCGGTTCATGAGGTGAGGGAGGGCGGGGGTGGCCGACGGTGCGCGTCGGCCACCTCCAGGACCCGTGCGCACACGAAAGGCATTTGGACAGGGGGCGCTGGCCAGATCTTTCGACGCAAGGGGTGCTGAAGCGACATGACAACCACCGACCTCACGACGTCCGTCCCTTACAGGGAGGTGACGGACCGCAATGGCCGCCTGTACCGCATCGGTGAAACCGATCGGGACATCATGGGGCGACCACGCTGGACCATGGTGCTCTTCCCCTGGATGGGGATGCTGGGCATCAGTTCCTCGGAGTACGCGTTCACATCCGCCGAGGACACCCTGCACGACGCCCACCTGTGGAGCAGTGGGCACATCTTCTGGCTGATGGGCGTCTGGGTGTTCTTCCAGGCCGCCGTCGCCTTCCCCGCCGGACAGCTGCGCGAGAGCGGCAGGCTGCCCGCGCGGTACGCCATGTTCCTCGGCGCGTTCGGCACGATCCTCGGCTATCTGTCGCTCGCGTTCGCGCCGCACGTGATAGTCGCGTACATAGGTTTCGGCATGTTCAGCGGCATCGGAGCCGGCCTCGTCTACGCGACCTGCGTGAACATGGTCGGCAAGTGGTATCCGGAGCGCAAGGGCGGCAAGACCGGGATGGTCAACGGCGGCTTCGCCTACGGATCGGTGCCCTTCGTCTTCCTGTTCACCTCGTACATGGACCTGAGCAACTACAAGGGCGTCCTGGTGATGGTCGGCGTGATCTGCTGCTCCGTCGTCGCGTTCGCCGGCTGGTTCTTCAAGGACCCGCCCAAGGGCTGGTGGCCGGGGCACGTGGACCCGCTCAAGGTGTCCGACGACCCGAAGATCCGGCGGGCGCTGGAGAAGAACCCGCCGGCGGTGAAGCAGTACACCCCGAGGGAGGCCGCCCGTACACCCGTCCTGTGGATGATGTGGTTCTGTCTGCTGTGCACCGCCGGGATCAACATCTTCGGTATCGCCTTCCAGGTGCCGTTCGGCAAGGACATGGGGTTCGCGGGCGGGATCGTGGCCACGGCGATGTCCCTCAAAGCCATCGTCAATGGCACGGGACGGGGTGTCATCGGCTGGATCTCCGACAAGTTCGGGCGCCGCAACACGCTGATCATCGTCTGTCTGGTGCTGGGCTCCGCCCAGTTCGGCGTGCTGGTGTCCGGCCAGATGGGCAGCATGCCCTTCTTCCTGTTCTGCTCCATGGTCTCCGGATTCGGCGGCGGCGCGATCTTCCCGCTGTTCGCGGCCATGACGGCGGACTACTTCGGCGAGAACAACAACGCCTCCAACTACGGGATGGTCTACAGCTCGAAGCTGATCTCGGGCCTCGTGGGCTCGGGTATGGGCGCGGTGGTCGTCGGCGCGTGGGACTACGAAGGCGCCTTCGTGATCGCGGGCTCCATCGGCCTGGCCTCCGCGGTGCTCGCGTTGTTCCTGAAGGCGCCCGACCGGCCCAAGGCCCGGAGCGTCCGCCCCAACCCACAACCGCTCGGTGAGGAGATGGCGTGAAATGACGGCGGCCCCCATCGCCACCCGAGGCGCATCGGCCGACACCGGCGCCTCGAACCGCTCGAACCCCTCAAATCGCTCGTACCGCTCGTACCGCCCGTACCGCGAAGTCACCGACGCCCGAGGCCGTATCTACCGGATCGGCGGGACGGACCGGAACATTCTGGGCCACTCAAGCAAGTTGCGCTGAAGCAGCCGGGGCACGGCGGCACGGCGGGCCGGACTCCCCAGCCGCAGCCCGCCGGCTGACGGATTCACTCCGGATTCACCGGAAACATCGATCAGGCGGCCCTTCCCACTACGTGCCATGTGGGAAGGGCCGCCTGATCCTCTGTGGTACCGGTGTAGCTAGCGGCGCTTCTTACGCAGGGCCGCCAGGTTGTCGTAACCGATCTTCGCGTGCTTGAGGGACTGCCCTAGGTCGGTGGAGCTCGGGGCGTTGTCCTGCTCGACCATCGGGTTGTGGTAGTTCCGGTCGCCGACGCGCGAGAAGAACGTGGTGTAGTCGATGACGCCGGTGCCGAACGGCACCATGTCGTAGCCCATGCCGTTCGTGGTGTTGACGGTGCCGTCCTTGGCATGGAACAGCGGGAAGCGCTTGTTGTTGCGGGCGACGAGCCCGGCGGGGTCGAAGACCTTCTCCTGTACCGAGCCGTCGTGGGCCGTGTACGTGTGGAACTTGTACTGCGCCACGTGCGCCCAGAAGATGTCCATCTCCAGCCAGACGGACTTCGGGTCGGTGACCTTCAGGAAGTACTCCAGCTTGCGGATGCCGGAGCTACGGGTCGGACGGCCCTGGGCGTCCAGCGGGCCCCCGTCGAGCAGGAAGGAGTAGGCCGCGTCGTGGTTGTGGGTGTACAGCTTGACACCCTCGCGGCGGGCGATCTCACCGAGGGTGTTCCACTTGTCGGCCGCCACGTCCCAGTCGGCGCGGTAGGCACTGCCGGTTGGGTCGCCGCCGGTGCCCATGTGGGCCAGTCCGAGGATGTTGGCGATCTCCAGGTGCCGCTTGAAGGTGTCAAGGTCGGCTGTCGTGAAGGGCCAGGAGGGCGGTATGAAGCCGTGGTTGCCCTGCGCCCGCAGCCCGTACTCGTCGAGCCAGCAGCGCAGCTGCTTGGCGCCCTGCACGGACTCCAGGCTCGCGCCGCCCGGGGCGTTGGCGTGCTGGCCGTACCCGGCGAACTCCACCTGCCGGTAGCCGAAGCGTGAGAGCTGCTTGAAGACCTCACGGAAGCCGGAGGGCAGATCGGTGGTGAGCGGGTCGCGGCCCACCGCGTCACGGACGGTGTAGAGGATGATGCCGCGCTTGCTCGCGGGGACGAGGACGTCGCCGCCGTGGTCGTGGCCTCTTCCCCGGCTCTGGGCCAGGGCTGGGGACGCGCCGAGGACGGGCGCGGCGATCGCCGCGGTCGCCGCGGCGGTGCAGGAGCTGAGGAATCGGCGGCGGTTGACGCCGAGAGTACGGCGCAGGGCGTCGCCGGTTGCGGATTCGTCGTTGAACGCGGTCACGGTCTCTCGCTTTCGGGTCGGTGTTCAGCTGTGACGGGTGCGGGACGGTCTGCTGCTCCGCCGCAGTTCAGCGGCGTGTACGAGGCCGTGCGGCATGCGTGCTGGACGCACGCAGGACGCGTTGTCAGTGGCGCGTGCTTCACTTTCCGTAGTCGCTCGTCCGGTCTCGTCATCCGAGACCGGCCAGGTCGAGCAGCAGGGATTTCACTTCGGTGGCCGCGACGCGGCCCGTGACGGTGCGGGGGGTGGAGCAGATGATGAGCGGACCTTCGTCGTCGCTCATGGGAAGGCGGCCCTGGCTGCCTCGAATAGGTGAGGGGTCGAGGGGCACGACCGCCATGCGGTAGCGCAGGCCGAGCTTCTTGCGGGCCAGAGCCGTGGCGGCCTTCACCTTGACGTAGGGGTCGAGCGGATCCATGAAGAGTTCGACCGGGTCGTAGCCGGGTTTGCGGTGGATCTCGACGAGCTGCGCGAAGTCGGGCGCGCAGTCGTCGTCGAGCCAGTAGTAGTACGTGAACCAGGCGTCCGGCTCCGCGACGGCGACGAGTTCGCCGGAGCGCGGATGGTCGAGATGGTGGATCTTCTTGCCCTCGTCGTCGAGGAGTTGCTCGATGCCGGGCAGGTCGGCGAGTGCCGCTTTCGTGACGTCCAGGTCCTCGGGGCGTCGCACGTAGACATGGGCGATCTGGTGGTCGGCGACCGCGAAGGCGCGTGAGGCCATCGGGTCGAGGTACTCCATGCCGTCCTGTGTGTGCACTTCGAGGAGTCCGGCGCGGCGCAGGGCGCGGTTGATGTCGACCGGACGGTCGGCGCGGGTGATGCCGTACTCGGAGAGCGCGACGACGGTACGGCCTTCCGCCTTCGCGTCGTCGAGGAGGGGAGCCATGGCCGCGTCGAGGTCCGCGGCCGCCTGGTGGGAGCGCGGGTCGTCAGGGCCGAAGCGCTGCAAGTCGTAGTCGAGGTGCGGGAGGTAGCAGAGGGTCAGGTCGGGTCGGCGGGTGCGGTTGATGTGGCGCGTCGCGTCGATGATCCAGCGGCTGGAGACGAGGTCGGCGCCGGGACCCCAGAAGTGGAAAAGGGGGAACGTGCCGAATTGTTCGGTGAGTTCGTCGTGCAGGGCCGGGGGCCGGGTGTAGCAGTCGGGTTCCTTGCGGCCGTCGGCGTAGTAGACGGGACGGGGAGTGACGGTGATGTCGGTGTCGGCGCCCATGGCGTACCACCAGCAGATATTGGCGACCGTGTAGCCGGGATGAGCGCGCCGGGCGGCGTCCCACAGCTTGTCTCCGGACACCAGGCCGTTGTGCTGCCGCCACAGGAGTACGTCGCCGAGCTCGCGGAAGTACCAGCCGTTGCCGACGATGCCGTGCTCGGCGGGGTGGGTTCCGGTGAGGAAGGTGGACTGGGCGGCGCAGGTGACGGCGGGCAGGACGGTGCCGAGCGGGGCGCGGGAGCCGGACTGGCCGAGGGCCTTGAGATGGGGCATGTGGTCGAGGAGACGGGGGGTGAGGCCGACGACGTCCAGGACGAGGAGAGGGGTGGGCCCGGGGTGCTCGTGCGGCGGCTGGGTCACGGCAGCTCCTTGAGGCCGAGGTCCGTCAACAGGTCGCGGGCGAGGGTGAGCTCGGCGGCGATGCCGTCAGCGAGCTGGGCGCGGGCGCGGGGGCGCAGCTCGGGCGGGAGGGCCTGCCAGGTGTAGGTCTCGACCTCCAGGTGGTGGGTGATCGGATGCGGGCCGCCGACGAGGCGGGTCAGCGCGGCCCTCAGAACGGGAAGTGTGGAGGTGAGGGGTGCGGTGGGGGCCGCGTGCAGCGGGACGTGGAAGTGGGCACGCCACGGGGAGGCGTCGGGCAGGGCGTCACCGGCGAGGGCCTCGGCGAGGTCGTCGGTGCCGCGCAGGCCGGCGGCGGTGCGGGTGCGGGTCTGGTGCAGGAAGCGGGGCTCGTCGAAGGCGGCGAGGGCCGCGCGGACTTCGGGGAGATGGGGGTGTTCGGCGTGCAGGGCGGCTGACAGTTGGGATTTGACGACGGGGACGTGGGCTTCGATGAGCGCGTCCAGGGCGGTGTGCGGGTCTTCGAAGGAGGTGGCGAGGTGACAGGTGTCGATGCAGATGCCGATGCGGTCGTGGCCGATCGCGGTGAGCGGGGCGATGGCGTCGCGTGTGGTCTCGACCGTGCAGCCCGGTTCCGGTTCGATGCCGATACGGAGAGAGCGGCCGGTGAGTTCGTGGAGGGCGTCGAGGCGTTCGGCGAGCCTGGTCAGCGCGGTGTGGGCGGTTGTCGCCCGCTCGTCGTCGTACGCGGTGCGCCAGGCGAGGGGCAGTGTGGAGATGCTGCCTTCGGTGACGTCGTCGGGGAGAAGCTGGGCGAGGACACGGGCCAGGTCGGTGGTGTGGGCGAGCCGCTCCGGGTCGGCCCAGTCCGGCTGATAGACGCGGTACTTGACCTCTTCGGCACCGAAGCCTTCGTAGGGGAAGCCGTTGAGGGTGACTACTTCGAGGCCGCGGCGATCGAGTTCGGTGCGCAGGCCGCGCAGCGCGGTCGGGTCGGTGACCAGGGCATGGGCGGCGTCCCTGGCCAGCCACAGACCGATGCCGAGGCGGTCGCGGCCGAGACGCCGGCGGACCGGTTCGCAGTGGTCGCGGAGCTGGGCGAGGACACCCTCGAGGGTCTCGGCCGGGTGGACATTGGTGCAGTAGGCGAGGTGCACGGTGGAGCCGTCGGGGTGGCGGAAACGCATCGCTCACTCCCCGCCGCGCAGGATGGAGTTTCCTTCGTGGGTCGCGGCGTTGCCGGTCACATCGAGAGACAGGCGTCCGCTGATTCCGTAGAAGGCAACGGGATTGCGCCACAGCACCCGGTCGACCTCGTCCTCGGTGAACCCGGCCTCGAGCAGCGCGTCGCCGACTCGACGAGTCTTGAGGGGATCGCTTCTGCCCCAGTCCGCGGCCGAGTTGACGAGCATCTTCTCCGGCCCGTACGTACGCAGGATCGCGACCATCCGCGCCTCGTCCATCTTGGTGTCGGGATAGACGGAGAAGCCCAGCCAGCAGCCGCTGTCCTTGGCCTCCTTGACGGTGGTCTCGTTGAGGTGGTCGACCAGGACCCGGTCGGGGGGCAGCGCCGACTCCCGGACCACCGAGAGAGTGCGCCGCAGACCGGCCTGCTTGTCGCGGTGCGGAGTGTGGACAAGCGCCGGGAGTTCATGGTCGGCGGCGAGTTCCAGCTGGGTGGCGAGGGCGGTGTCCTCGGCGGGAGTCATCGAGTCATAGCCGATCTCGCCCACGGCCACGACCTGGTCCTTGACGAGATACCTGGGCAGTTCGTCGAGGACGGGGACACAGCGGGGGTCGTTCGCCTCCTTGGGATTGAGGGCGAGCGCGCAGTGGTGAGCGATGCCGTACTGGGCGGCGCGGAAGGGTTCCCAGCCGAGGAGCGAGTCGAAGTAGTCGAAGAAGGAGGCGGGCGAGGTGCGGGGCTGGCCGAGCCAGAAGGAGGGCTCGACGACGGCGCGGACGCCCGCGGCCCGCATGGCCTCGTAGTCGTCGGTGGTCCGTGACGTCATATGGATGTGGGGGTCGAAAATGCGCATCAGGACTCCTTGCCGGATGTGTCGTACCTGCCGGTGGGGGTGGCGGCGGGCTCGGCTGCGGGCTCGGTCAGGGCCAGGACGCGCTGCAGGTCCTCGGGCACGGGACGGCCCGCGGCGGTGCGCTCCTGCGCGTAGTCGGCGAGCATCCTGGCGAGTTCGGCGTCCGCGTGGGCGCGCTGCGCCAGGTCGGCCACGGCGTCGACGGGTACGCCGGTGAAAAGGCACTTGAGGACGGCGTGCCGCCAGGTGTGGTCGTCCAGGTGCCGGGCGGCGTAGGGGCCGAGGGCGGCGGCGACCAGACGGGTGTCGTTGACGCGCAGGGCGTCCTCGACGAGGGGCAGGGCGTCAGGGCCGGGCACGAGGTGGGGCAGGGCGTGCAGGACGGCTCGGCGTTCGGCGGCGGTGCCCTGCCGGTAGACGCGGGTGAGTGCGTCCGTGTCGGCGTGGGCTGCGTGGAGGAGGAGGACGCGTGCGGCGTCGGCATACTCGTGCCCGCAGCGGCGGCCGGCCTCGGCGATCCGCAATTCCCAGGCGGAGATGGGCCCGTGGGTGCCGGGGTGGGCGGTGGCTTCCTCGAGGGCCTGGTCGAGCCAGGCGCGGGCTGCCGCGTCGAGGGAGGTGTTCAAGTGGGCGTGCAGGGCGGCGAGGGCGGGGTGGGCAGTGGGGCTCGCGGCGGTGGAACTCGTGGCATTGGGGCTGGTGGCGGTGGGACTCATGGCGGTGGCGTGGGGTGCGTCTGGGGGGTGGTTCACGGGGTGCTCCCTTCGGCGCCGTCAGGGATCGCCCGGGCCGCGCGGCGGAGGAACGGGAGGGACTGCTCGGCGAAGTGGGGGCCCGCGTGGGAGTGGCGGGGCAGTTCGACGACGGTCAGTGCCTGGTATCCGGTGGCGGCCAGAGCTTCGAGTACGGGCGGGAAGTCGATCTCCCCGTCCCCGAACGGGAGGTGTTCGTGGATGCCGCGGCGCATGTCCTCGATCTGGACGTGTCGCAGCCAGGGGGCGGCGGCGCGTACGCATTCGGCGGGCGGCAGGGGCTCCAGGCACTGGCAGTGGCCGATGTCGAGGGTGAGGCCGAGCGCGGGCGGGTCGCCGAGGCTGTGACGGAGGTGGTGGAAGTCGGCGAGGGTGGCGAGCAGGTGGCCGGGTTCGGGTTCGACGGCGAGGGGGATGCCGGCGTCGGTGGCCGCGTCCAGCACGGGGGTGAGTGCCTCGGCGAGGCGCTTCCAGGCGGTGTCCTCGTCCGTTCCAGCCGGGGGGACACCGCTGAAGCAGTGCACGGCGTGGGCGCCGAGTGCGGCGGCGGCCTGTATGGCACGGATCAGCAGGTCGACGCGGCGCGCCCGGTCGGCCGGGTCCGGGTCGAGGAGCGACGGGCCGTGCTTGCGGCGCGGGTCGAGGACATAGCGGGCGCCGGTCTCCACGGTGACGCCGAGGCCGAGAGCGTCCAGTCTGCGGGCCACCCTCCGGGTGTGGGCGGCGAAATCCGGGGCCAGGGGGTCCAGGTGCATGTGGTCGAGGGTCAGGCCGACGCCGTCGTAGCCGAGCTCCGCGAGGAGAGCGAGGGCGTCGTCCAGGCGGAGGTCGGCGAGGCCGTTCGTGCCATAGCCGAAGCGGAGGGGGTGGGGTCGGGGGCCGGCCTGCGCGGGCGGGCGGGGTGCAGGGGTCATGTGACGCTCACCTTCCGGGCGAACCTGCGGGCCGCCGGAGCGAGTGCGGCTGTGAGGAATGCGGTGGTGAAGGCACCGGAGCGGGCTGCGAGGGCGGCCTGAAGAGGGATCATGGCGCGGATTCCGCCGCCGACGGCTCGCTGGGTGAGCTGGGGTGAGGGGTTGAGGGTGGCGTGGAGGAGGGGTCGGGCGGAGGTGACGGCGTAGAGGGTGGCGTAGAGGGTGGTGAGGGCCCCGCGCCGGGCGTCTGCGGTGGGGTTCCGCGAGGAGGCGGAGGAGACTGCGGAGGAGGCGGGTGCTCGGCCGTTCGTCAGTCCCCAGGCCAGTGAGGCTGTCGTGGCGAGTGCGGCCAGCGGCGCGAGCGGCGAACCGCCCTGGGTCTCACCGCGGGACACCGTGGTCACCGCGAGGGTGTGGGTGGCCAGGGTCAGCGCGGAGGGCAGGGCGGGGCGGATGCTGCCGCCGGTGGTCGCCGCGCCGAGGAGCAGGTCCAGGCCTCGGGCGGTGGCCATCGCCGCCGGTCCTGCGGGAGTTCGTTTGAGCGTGAGGTCGTAGGCCCACACCGTGGCGGCGAGGGGTGCCGCGACCGCGAGGGCCGGACGTCCGGCGCGGGCCGCCAGGGCCAGGCCCGCCGCCGTCAGGGCACCCGCCGCCGCGAGTGCCGCGGCCGGTCGTACGCGCCCGGACGGCAGCGGGCGGTGCGGGCGTTCCACCGCGTCCTCGGCTTGGTCGGCCCAGTCGTTGAGGGCCATGCCCGCCTCGTACAGACAGAGGGAGGAACCGATGGCCAGCAGAGTGCGCGGCGTCGGGCGCGCACCGACGGCGGCGGCTCCCGCGAGCGCGTCCCCGGGGACGGTGAAGATGGCAGGTAGGCGCAACAACTCGGCCCAGGCATTGGCCGCCTTGCGGCGCGGGATCGGGAGCGGGGTTGGGAGCGTTTTGGGGCTCGGGCCCCCACTCGGGCTCGGACTCCCACTCGGGCTCGGGCTCGGACTCGGACTCACGCTCGGGCCGGTCAATCGACCCAACCGGATCAACCCGCCCAACCGACCTGCCAAGCCCAGCCAAGCCAACCAACCTGACCGGCCCGACCCGCCCTCCCCCGCCCGGTGGGCGGCCTGCGCCCTCATCGTGGGTTCCCAGGGCTTACGCGCAGTTGCTGCGCGAATCGTGTCAGGGCCGCGTACTGCTCGCCCAGCGCCGAGGGGCCGTCACCCACCGGGTCCTTGAAGTAGAAGCCGAGTGCGCTCAGCGGGCCCGAGAGGCCCTTCTCGTGTGCGCGGGCGACGAGGCGTGCGAGGTCGAGAACCAGCGGTGCCGCCAGTGCGGAGTCACAGCCCTGCCAGATGGTCTGAAGGATCATCCGGGTGCCGAGGAAACCGTCGAAGGCGATGTGGTCCCAAGCGGTCTTCCAGTCGCCGAGGGCCGGGACGTCGTCGATGTGGACCTCGCCTTCAGGCGCAGCGCCCAGGGTGTCCGCGAGCACCCGCTCCTTGCCTGCGTTCTTGGCCGCGGCGGCACCCGGGTCGGCGAGGGACGCGCCGTCCCCGCCGCCCAGGAGGTTGGTGCCCGACCAGGCACGGACCGCCAGCGCCCGCTGGGCGAACATCGGCCCGAGTACCGACCGCAGCAGGGTCTGGCCCGTTTTGCCGTCGCGCCCGGCATACGGCAGGCCACTGGACCCCGCCGCGGAAGACAGCGCCGGGTGGTGCAGACCCGTCGACGGGGTGAAGTTCACGTACGGGCAGCCGGCCTGCACAGCGGCCGCCGCGTACAAGGAGCTCGGGGGAAGTTCGGTGCCGGTGGGGGTGGGCTCGGTGGAGGCCACGTTCACCACGATCGCCCGGGCCAGCCCCCGTCGCCGTACAAAATCCCGTAGGTCCGCCGCGAAGTCGTCCACAAGTTGGGCCGCGGTCCGTGTGTCGCCGGGGGCGGGGCCGCCCGGGCGGATCTCCCCGTCTGCGGCGGCGAGTTCGGCCGCCACCGCCGAGGGAAGACCGTGCGGGAGGACTCCCTCGGCGGCCAGGGCCTCCGCGCGTTTGGGCAGCGGGCAGTCCACGGTGTCGTGGCCGCCGAAGACGAGGGAGGACAACGCGGGCAGACCACACCCGGCGAAGGGGGCGGTCTCGGTGACGATGCCGGTCGGAGGGTGCAGGCCGGCGGTGACGGCCGCGCAGCCGGCTATCACGGTGGTGGCGACGGAGCCGCGCGCTCCTATCAGCCACACGCCCACCCGGGGTTCGGAAAGGGACGCGGACATGGGCAGCCTCCTTGTCGTACTTCGTCGTACGTCAGCCACATGGAAGAGAAAGAGGAGTACGGAAGAGAAGAGGAGTGAGGATGAGGCGGCGGGCGGGAGTACGGCGTCTCCCGCCCGCCGCCGCTCAGTTGCCCTCAGGGGCAGTTTCCTGATCCGGGCGTTACGGAGTCAGCCCGTCGTGAAGGTGAAGTCGTCCACCGCGTAGAGCGGGCCGGTTCCGCTTCCCTTGAAGACGAGGTAGAGCTCGGTGGTGTCGCTCGGCACTCGCGAGAGGTTGGCGCTGACGTCCTGGAAGGTGTCCCAGCCGCCGGTCACCGGCACGGTCGCGGTGCCCAGCACTCGGCCGGTCGGGGAGCCCACGCGGACTTGGAGGGTGCCCCCCGCGCCGGCGGAGGCGACGCGTGCCGTGATCTTCTGAGCGCCGCCCAGGGCGTACGGCGTGAAGGAGATCCAGTCGCCGTTGCCGATGTCGCCGACGGTCTTTCCGCCGTGCGCGGTTGCCTGCGAGTTGACGGTGACCCCGGAGGCGTCGTCGTAGTGCTCGGCCTGGCGGTGCTTGGGCTGGAGGACGCTCTGGTCGTGGGTGGTCAGCGGGGCCTGGCCGCCTCCTCCGCCGTCGGTGTACTCGGCGTCGAGGACCCCGAAGATGTTGGCGTCGTCGTCGTGGCCACCGTCGGCGCTGGTCTGCAGGGTGCCGGTGCAGCCGGTCGCCGAGGTGAGCGGGTGGCCGTGGCTGTCATGGCCCAGGATGAAGTTGACCGTCACCTTGGCGCAGTCGATCGTGCGGCCGTCCTCCGGGTCGGTGACCTTCACCTTGAACGGCACGGCGTCGCCGAAGCTGAACAGCTGGCCGTCGCGAGGCAGTTCGACCACCACCTTGGGTGCGGTGTTGCCGACCACGATCTGCACGCTGGCGCTGCCCGTACGACCCGAGGCGTCCTTCGCCGTCACGGTCGCCGTGTACGTCCCGTTCTTCTTGTACTTGTGCGCGGGGTTCGCGGAGGTGGACGTGCCGCCGTCGCCGAAGTCCCAGCTGTAGGTGAGGGCGTCACCGTCGGCGTCGGTCGAACCGGCGGAGGAGAAGCGCACCTTGAGCGACGCCTGCCCTGACGTGCGGTCGGCGGCGGCCTGTGCGACGGGTGAGTGTCCGTCGGTGGCGTTCTCGATGCGGTAGAGACCCGAGTGTTCGTCGCCGCCGAACCAGGCGGTGCCGTAGTCCAGGACGTAAAGGGCGCCATCGGGCCCGAACGCCATGTCCATCACCTGCGTGCCCGTCCACGGGACGGAGTTGATGGACTGCACGGCGCCGTTTCCGTCCGACACGATCCGCTTGATCCAGCGGCGGCCGAACTCCCCTGCGAAGAAGTTCCCGTCGTACGCCTGCGGGAACTTCACCGGCGAGTCCAGCGAGGCGTCGTAGTGGTAGACCGGGCCGCCCATCGGGGACTCGGAGCCGTCACCGAGCTCCGGGACGGACGCACCGTCGTACGGGATCCAGGCGGGCTGCGCCGGGGGCAGGTCGGTGAGGCCGGTGTTGTTGGGGGAGGTGTTCTTCGGCGCGGCGCAGTCGAAGGCCGCACCGGAGGTCTTGGTGGCGAAGTCGTAGTCCACGTAGGCGTCGTTGTCGCCCGTGCAGTAAGGCCAGCCGAAGTTGCCGGGGCCTGTCACCCGCGCGAACTCGACCTGGCCGGCGGGGCCGCGAGCCGGGTCGGCCGCGCCCGCGTCAGGGCCGTAGTCACCCACGTAGAGGATGCCGGTCGCCTTGTCGACGCTGAAGCGGAACGGGTTGCGGAAGCCCATCGCGTAGATCTCGGGGCGCGTCTTGTCCGTGCCGGGTGCGAAGAGGTTGCCGTCGGGGATGGAGTACGAGCCGTCGGCGTTCACCTTGATGCGCAGGATCTTGCCGCGCAGGTCGTTGGTGTTGCCAGACGAACGCTGGGCGTCGAAGACCGGGTTGCGATCGGCGCGCTCGTCGATGGGTGAGAAGCCGTCCGACTGGAAGGGATTGGAGTCGTCCCCGGTGGAGAGGTAGAGGTTCCCGGCCGCGTCGAAGTCGATGTCGCCGCCGACGTGGCAGCAGATGCCGCGGGTCGCCTTGACGTCGAGGATCTGCTTCTCGCTGGCCGCGTCCAGCGTGCCGTCGGTCTTCAGGACGAACCGCGAGAGGCGGTTGACACCCTCGAAGGGGGCGAAATCGGCCGCGGTGCCGGTCTCCGGGGCGTCGCCCGCCGGGGTGTTCAGCGGCGGCGCGTAGTAGAGGTAGATGAAGCGGTTGTCGGTGAAGTCCGGGTCGATGCCTACGCCTTGCAGGCCTTCCTCGTCGTGCGAGTAGACGTCGAGTTTGCCCGCGATCCTGGTGTTGCCGGCCGCGTCGGTCAGGCGGAGCTCGCCGTCGCGGGAGGTGTGCAGGACCGAGCGGTCCGGGAGGACGGCGAGCGACATCGGCTCGCCGACCTCGGGCTCGCCCTTGGCGAGGGTGACCTGCTGGAAGTCCTCGGCCGCCGGCGCGGCTCCCGGGTCGGCGACGGCTGCGGGTGCCGTGAGGGTGAGGGACGCGGCGGCGAGCAGGGCGCCGCTCAGCAGGGCGAGTGCCCCGCGGAGTCTCCGGCGCCTGGTGCGGTCCTTGGGTCGGCTGGATCTGCCGGGGTTGCTGATACTTCCGTTCGGGTGCACGAAATGCCTCCATGAAGGGGCTGGTCGTACGGGCGGGTGCGATTCGCCGGGGTGCGCCGTCACCCCGGAAGTCCGTGAACGTGCTGACGCGGCCTGGGTCCTGTCGTCACATTCCCGTCGTCCGCCCGGAGGGCGGGCCTCGCGCCCGCCGTGGAGCGGCTGATGTCTGCCATAGGTGCGTGCCCTCGGCGCACCGGGCACAGGCCCTCGAACTGGTGGTACGTGGGTCTGTGCCGGTGCGCCGAGCAGGGGTCCCCCGCTCGAAGAGCTTGGGGGAACATGCATGGCGTCGCGAGGCAGGCGGGACTGTGACGACAGGGCCTAGTCGTTGCCGCCGAACGCCGCGTCGAAGGATGCCGACGGCGGCTCGAAGTCGTATGCCTTGAGGCGGGTCAGGGCCTCGGGTGCGCCCTGGAGCCGGTCCATGCCGGCGTCCTCCCACTCGACCGAGATGGGGCCCGCGTAGTCGATGGAGCGCAGCATGCGGAAGACGTCCTCCCAGGGGACGTCGCCGTGGCCCGCGGAGACGAAGTCCCAGCCGCGGCGCGGATCGCCCCAGGGCAGATGCGAGCCGAGGCGGCCGTTGCGGCCGTCGAGCCGCTTGCGGGCTTCTTTGCAGTCGACGTGGTAGATGCGGTCGCGGAAGTCGTAGAGGAAGCCGACCGGGTCGAGGTCCTGCCACACGAAGTGCGACGGGTCGAAGTTCAGACCGAAGGCAGGACGGTGGTCGACTGCCGCCAGTGCCTTGTGGGTGGTCCAGTAGTCGTACGCGATCTCGCTCGGGTGGACCTCGTGCGCGAACCGCACGCCCTGTGCGTCGAAGACGTCCAGGATCGGGTTCCAGCGCGTCGCGAAGTCCTCGTAGCCGCGCTCGATCATCGACTCGGGTGCGGGCGGGAACATCGCGACCAGGTGCCAGATCGCCGAGCCGGTGAAGCCGATGACGGTGTCGACGCCGAAGGCCGCCGCGGCGCGCGCGGTGTCGGCGATCTCGGCGGCCGCCCGCTGCCGTACGCCTTCGGGTTCGCCGTCGCCCCAGATGCGGGCGGGCAGGATGGCCTGGTGGCGCTCGTCGATGATGGCGTCGCACACGGCCTGGCCGACGAGGTGGTTGGAGATCGCCCAGCACTTGAGGCCGTACTTGTCGAGCAGCGCGTGCCTGGAGTCGATGTACGCGGGGTCGGCGAGCGCCTTGTCGACCTCGAAGTGATCGCCCCAGCAGGCGAGTTCGAGTCCGTCGTAGCCGAAGTCGCGGGCGAGTCGGCAGACCTCTTCGAGCGGCAGGTCGGCCCACTGGCCGGTGAAGAGTGTGAAGGTGCGCGGCATGCTAAAGGCCTCCTCGAAGCGGTGCGGGGGAGCTCGCTATGGGGGTGAGGACGGAGTTTTTCGCGGCGCTCTCCTCCACCGCCGCGAGCACGCGCTGCACCTGCAGTCCGTCGGCGAAGGACGGCTCGGGCCGCTGTCCCTCCGCGATCGCCCGCACCAGGTCACGGGCCTGGTGCACGAAGGTGTGCTCGTAGCCGAGGCCGTGGCCCGGCGGCCACCATGCCTCCAGGTAGGGGTGGTCGGGCTCGGTGACCAGGATGCGGCGGAAGCCCGCGTGGGCGCCGGGCTCGGTGTGGTCGTGGTACGCGAGTTCGTTGAGGCGTTCCAGGTCGAAGGCCAACGAGCCGCGCTCGCCGTTGAGTTCGATGCGCAGGGAGTTCTTGCGGCCGGTGGCGAACCGGGATGCCTCGAAGGAGGCGAGCGCGCCGGAGGCGAAGCGGCCGGTGAAGAGGGCGGCGTCGTCCACGGTGACCGTGCCGAGCCCGCCCGTCTCCGATACGGCGGACAGTCCGCTCGACGCGCCGCCGGGCAGCGGTCGTTCCCGTACGAACGTCTCGGTGAGCGCCGAGACGCCGACGACCGGTTCGCCGACCAGATACTGCGCGAGGTCGACGATGTGGGCCCCCAGGTCGCCGAGCGCGCCGGACCCCGCATGTTCCTTGCGCAGCCGCCAGGTGAGGGGGAACTCCGGGTCCACCAGCCAGTCTTGAAGGTAGGTCACCCGCACGTGCCGCAGCACGCCCAGGCGGCCTTCCGCGACCATGTTGCGGGCCAGCGATGTCGCGGGCAGCCGACGGTAGTTGAAGCCGACCATGGACATCTGGCCGCGGTCGAAGGCGGCTTCGGCGGCCTCGGTCATCAGCTCCGCCTCCTCGACCGTGTTCGCGAGGGGCTTCTCGCACAGCACGTGCTTGCCCGCGGCCAGGGCAGCGACGGCGATCTCGGCGTGGCTGTCGCCGGGGGTGCAGATGTCGACGATGTCGACGTCGTCCCGGGCGATCAGCGCGCGCCAGTCGGTCTCCGCCGCCGCCCAGCCGTGCCGGTCGGCCATGGCGCGGACGGCCCCCGCGTCACGGCCGCAGACGGCCGCGAGGACCGGGCGACGCGGCAGGTCGAAGACGCGGCCCACGGTACGCCAGCCCTGTGAGTGGGCGGCGCCCATGAACGCGTAACCGACCATGCCCACGCCGAGCGGCTGCCTGTCCTCCTCGGTCCCGGCTGCCTCGGCTGCCCCGCCCTGGTGCGGCTGTCCCATACGGATGTCCTCCTCATCATCGTGGCGCTGTGGGGGGTGTGAGCGCGGTGCATCTACTTGAAGCCGGTGGACATGTACTGACTGACGTTGTCCTTGTCGACGACGGCCGAGTAGAGCGTGAGCGACGCCGGGATCTCGTACTCGGCGAGGCCGCTCACACCCTTGCCCTGGCCGAGTGCGCGGGCGAGGTCGATCGCGGACGCGGCCATGGTCGGCGGGTAGAGCACGGTCGCCTTCAGGACGCTGTTGCCCGCCTCGATGGCCTGGAAGGCGGACAGCGCGCCGGCCCCGCCGACCATCAGGAAGTCGTCCCGCCCGGCCTGTTCGATGGCCCGCAGCGCGCCCACGCCCTGGTCGTCGTCGTGATTCCACAGCGCGTCGAACTTCGACTGTGCCTGGAGGAGTTGGGCCATCTTCGCCTGCCCCGACTCGACGGTGAATTCGGCGGCCTGGCGGGCGACCTTCTTGATGTTCGGGTAGTTCTTCAGGGCCGCGTCGAATCCCTGCGTGCGCTGCTGGGTGAGCTCCAGGTTGTCGATCCCGGCGAGCTCGATGACCCGGGCGTCCTGCTTGTCCTTCAGCTTCTCGCCGATGTAGTGACCGGCGCTGAGGCCCATGCCGTAGTTGTCGCCACCGATCCAACAGCGGTAGGCCTGCGGGGAGTTGAAGATGCGGTCGAGGTTGACGACCGGGATCCCGGCGCGCATCGCCTGGAGCCCGACCTGGGTGAGCGCCTTGCCGTCGGCGGGCAGCACGACCAGGACGTCGACCTTCTTGTTGATCAGTGTCTCGATCTGGCCGATCTGCGCGGCCGTGTCGTTGGAGCCCTCGGTGATCTCCAGTGTCACGTCGGAGTACTTCTTGGCTCGGCTCTTGGCGTTGTCGTTGATGGCGTTGAGCCATCCGTGGTCGGCCTGCGGCCCCGCGAAGCCGATGGTGACCTGCTTGCCCGGCTTGTCGTCGGCGGCGGGCTGACTGTTGCCGGCCGGCTCGTCGTCCTTGGTGTCGTTGCTGGTGCAGCCTACGAGGAGGGCGCCGGCCGAGACGGCGGCGGTCCCGAAGAGCAGTCCTCTGCGGCTTGTGAGCTCTGGCATGGTGGTGGGCCCTTCCGTGTCAGGTCGTGCTTGCGGTACGCCGTTGGACCAGGACCGCGGCGACGATGATCGCGCCCTTGGCGATCTGCTGGACGTCGCTCTGCAGGTTGTTCAGCGCGAAGATGTTGGTGATCGTGGTGAAGATCAGGACGCCGAGCACCGAGCCGGTGATGGTGCCGCGGCCCCCGCTGAGCAGCGTGCCGCCGATGATCGCGGCCGCGATGGCGTCGAGTTCGTACAGGTTGCCGTTGGTGTTCTGGCCCGAGCCGGACAGGATGATCAGCAGGAAGGCGGCGATACCGCAGCACAGTCCGGAGAGGAGATAGAGGTACAGGCGCTGCCGCCGTACGTCGATGCCCGCGAGCCGCGCGGCCTCGGCGTTGCCGCCTACGGCGACCGTGCGCCGGCCGAAGGTGGTGCGGTTGAGAATCAGCCAGCCGACGATCGTGACGGCCGCGAAGACGAGCACCAGCGGGGGAATCCCCAGCACGTACGAGTCGCGCTCGCCGAGCTTCAATATCCCGTCCACGCTGACTACTTGGGTCTGGCCGTCGGTGATCTGGAGGGCAAGGCCCCGGGCCGAGGCGAGCATGGCGAGCGTCGCGATGAACGGGACCATCGCGCCGTACGCGATGAGCAGGCCGTTGACCAGGCCGCAGCCCACGCCGACGAGCACCGCGGTGAAGAGGATGCCCGCGAAGCCGTACTCCTGGGTGGCCACCGTCGTCGCCCACACCGAGGAGAGCGCGACGATCGCGCCGACCGACAGATCGATGCCGCCGGAGGTGATGACGAAGGTCATGCCCACGGTGACGACGCCGATCACCGAGGCCTGGGTGAGGACGAGTTGGAGGTTGCGGGTGTCGAGGAACTCATCGGGCTTGGTGATGCCGCCGATGACTATCAGCGCGGCGAGCACACCGAGGAGCGAGAGGGTGCGGACGTCGGCGCGGGCCACGAGCGTGCGCCATGCGGGGAGTTCGGTCATCGGCGGCACCTTGTCGGTGCTGCCCCGCGACGGGGATACGGGCTGCGTCATGACGCCGGGCTTCCTTCCATCACGAGGTCGAGTACGCGGTGTTCGTCGAGCTCCCGGGCGGGCGCCGTGTGGACGACGCGGCCCTCCCGGAGCACCAGCACGCGGTCGGCGAGGCCCAGCACTTCGGGGACTTCGCTGGAGACCAGCAGAACGGCGAGGCCCTCGTCGGCGAGGCGCCGGATGACCGCGTACAGCTCGGCGCGGGCGCCGACGTCGACCCCGCGGGTCGGTTCGTCGAGCAGCAGCACACGGCAGCCGCGCAGCAGCCAGCGAGCCAGGACGGCCTTTTGCTGATTACCGCCGGACAGGGTCCGGATCGGGACGGACGGGTTGTCGGGGCGCAGCGACAGCTCGCGGGTGGCCGTCCTTGCGGCCCCCTGCTCGGCACTCCGGTCGATCCAACCCCCGTGTGAGAAGCGGGACATGGAGGACACCGACACATTGCGCGTGACGGACTCCAGCATCAGCAGGGCCTGGGCCTTGCGCTCCTCGGGAGCGAGCCCGAGTCCGGCACGGACGGCGGCGCCGACGCTGCCGGGCCGCAATGGGCGTCCATCAATCAGGACTTGACCTGCCGTCGGCTTCCGCGCTCCGTAGATCGTCTCCAGGATCTCGGAGCGTCCGGAGCCGACGAGCCCGGCCAGGCCGACGATCTCGCCGGGGCGCAGATCGAGGTCGAGCGGTGCGAACTCGCCCTGACGGGCGAGGCCTTGGACCTTCAGCACGGGTTCGGACGACGGCGTGCGGGTGGGCCGGTCCGGGAAGACGTACTCCACATTGCGTCCCGTCATCAGCGCCACGATTTCACGCGTCGGCGTGGACTTCGCGGGCAGTCCGCCCGCCACCGCCCGGCCGTCCTTCAGCACGGTCACGCGGTCGCCGATGCGACGGATCTCCTCCAGCCGGTGCGAGATGTAGACGACGGCGACTCCGTCCGCGGTGAGGTCGCCGACGATGCGGAAGAGGTTGTCGACCTCGTCGGGGTCGAGGGCCGCGGACGGCTCGTCCATGACGATGAGGCGTACGTCGTGCGAGAGCGCCCGTGCCATCGAGACGATCTGCTGCTGGGCGGCCGACAGCTCACCGACGAGTCGCGCCGGGTCGATCTCGGAGTGCCCAAGTCGCTTCAGCAGAGCGGCAGTTGAGGATCGGGCGGCCTTTCCCCGTACGACGAAGCCGGCGGCCGTGGGTTCATGCCCTAGGTGGACGTTCTCGGCCACCGACAGACCTTCCACCAGGTCGAGTTCCTGGTAGATGGTGGCGATGCCGAGGCGCATGGCGGCGATCGGAGAGCGAAGTGCGACGGGTGCGCCGCGCCAGCCGATCGTGCCGTCGTCGGGCTGGTGGGCGCCGGCCAGGACCTTGATGAGAGTGGATTTTCCGGCCCCGTTCTGGCCGAGCAGACAGTGGACTTCGCCGGCCAGGACGTCGAGGTCGACACCGTCGAGGGCCCGGACTCCGGGGAACGACTTGGTGATGCCGGACATGGTGAGCAGCGGTGGTTCTGGTGCCATGACGGTTCCCCTTGGCGGGCGTGCGGGCCGGTTTCAGGGCAGGGCAGAGCAGGGAGCTGTGCCGGTGAGGTGACGAAGAGAGGGCGCGGTGACTTTTGCGAGCGCTACGCGGGAGAGAACAGATGGTCGCTGATGAGCCGGGCCGCGCCGATGACTCCGGCGGTCGGCCCCAACTCACCCAGCACGATGGGTAGATTGCCGGTCGCCAGCGGCAGCGACTGGCGGTAGACCTGGGTGCGGATCGCGGCGAGCAGGGTGTGGCCGAGACCCGTCACCCCGCCGCCGATCACCACCAGGCCCGGATTGAAGAAACTGACCAGCCCGGCGATGACCTGGCCGGTGCGGTTGCCGCCCTCGCGGATCAGGCCGAGCGCGGTGGCGTCTCCCGCGGCGGCCGCGGCGGCGACGTCGACGGCGCTCAGACTGCCCGCCGCCTCCAGCCGGGCGGCCAACTCTTGCGAATGTCCCTGCTGGGCGGCCTCCGTGGCATCGCGAGCGAGCGCGGCCCCACTGAAATGCGCCTCCAGGCAGCCCCGGTTGCCGCAGGCGCACGGACGCCCGTCGGGCACGGCCTGGATGTGCCCGATGTCTCCGGCGCTGCCCGTCGTACCGCGGTAGACCTCACCGCCGACGACGATGCCGCAACCGATGCCCGTTCCGATCTTGACGCAGAGGAAGTCGCCCACGGAGCGCGCGACGCCCGCGTGCTGCTCCCCCATGGCCATGAGGTTCACGTCGTTGTCGACCATGACGGGACAGCCGAGGTCCTGACTGAGCGCCTCGCGAACCGGGAAGCCGTCCCAGCCGGGCATGATCGGCGGGGCGACAGGAACACCCTCGGGGAAGCGGACCGGACCCGGCACGCCGATTCCGGCGCCGTCGAACCCTTCCGCGAGCCCTGAGGCCTTCAACTTGGCGGCCATGGACAGGACTTGCTCGAAGACCGCGACCGGTCCTTCGCGGACGTCCATGGGCTGGTTGATGTGGCCCAGGACCTCCAGTTCCGGATTGGTGACGGCCACGTCGATCGAGGTCGCCCCGATGTCGACGCCGAGGAAACGCAGCCCCGGTGCGAGCCGGATGTTGTGGGAGCGGCGGCCGCCGCGGGATGCGGCGAGTCCGTCGGCTGCCACGAGCCCGGTCTCCAGGAGCCGTTCCACCTCGACGGCCAGCTTCGACCGCGAGAGGTCGACCTGGTCGCCCAGCTGGGCACGGGAGTTGGGGCCACCGTCTCGCAACAGGCGGAGCAACCGGGCCTGGTGCGCGTTCGCGGGTCGAGCTGTCATACGTCTCACGAGCCCCTCCCCGCCTCAATCGGCCTGCGCCCGTTGGGTTCCGGCCACTTCTGTGTGGCTTGCTTTCGAGTGGAACGTAGCAGCGGTTGCCGGGGCTGGGAAGAAGTTGCGCAGAGATTACCCACAACTTTCTCCACTCAGAGGACAAAGGGCGGTCGCACGGCGGTCCGGCTCCGCAGCCATGGGCAGCCGAGTGACGTCGCGGCTACCCTGTGTCTGCGGGCAGCAGTGGTCGTCAAGTGCTGGGGGGAGCGCATGGTGCCGGAGACGTCGCGCGAGGAGTTCCCGGACCCCGGCTATGCCCTGGGCATCGCCAACGGGTCCTACGAGTGGTACCGAGCCGCGGCCATCAAGGCCCGCAGGTACTTCCGGCTGACCGAGGTCCTGCAGTTGATCCTCTCCGCGGCCATTCCGGTTTCGGCGGTCATCGTGCCCGGGAACGCGCGCATACCCGCGGTCCTGGGCGGCCTGGTCGTCGTCATCACCGGGCTGCGTTCCACCTTCCACTGGCAGGACGACTATCTCCGGTTCAGCCAGGCACGCGAGGCCGTCGAGATGGAGCGCCGGCTGTATCTGACCGGCTCCCGGCCGTACGACGACGAAAGCACCCGGGACAAGAACCTCGCCGCCGGTGTGTCGCGGATCGAACAGCGGGAAATGGGCACCTGGGTTCAACTCTCGAGCCCGCGCAACGAGTCCACGGGGAAGTGAAGAGCGGTCATGGTCGCGGCACGCCGGATTCCCACGTACTTCAGCCACAGCTATCGGCGGGAAGACCGCGATGTCAACGAGTTCTTCTGGCGCGCCTTCGACGCGCAGGGATTCGGATTCACGGTCGACCCGCAATCCGCCGGCGCGCTGTCCACCTGTCATCTGGAGATGACCATGCGCCGCAGTGCCTGCTTCGTCGGCGTGGTGACCCTGCGCCGGGATCAGTCCGCCTTCAAGTGTTCGCCGTTCATCGTCTACGAGTACGGGCTGGCGGCCCGGGCCATCAAGCCCCTGCTGGTCTTTGTCGAAAAGGGTGTCCCCGGGTACCACTTCCCCAATGTCCAGGAGCGGTTCGTCTTCGACCGGGACGAGCTGGACACCTATGGCGGCTTCGAGCAGCCGATCCGGCAGCTCGCCCTCAAGGCACAGGGTTACTCCTCAGCGGGAGACCAGCTGGTCGGCGAAGTGGGGCTCGCGGTACCCGACACTCCCGCGTACCGGGCGGCGAAGCCCCTGATCACCCAGACCCTGGCGAAGTTCGGGTATGCGGTGAAAGAGGTGGACGTCGCCTTCAAGGATCAGGCGAAGATTCCCCTCCAGCTCGACCCGCTCGACTTCGTCGTCATCGACATCGGCGGTCAGGAGCCTCTCGACCGGCTCTTCCATCTGCTTCTCGGCCGGTCCATCCCGACTCTGAACGTCATTCACCACGACCCCGCGGGCGGTCCGCGGCCGGGCGTCCCGGACCTGGTCGTGGGCGAAACCCTGCGCCAGGCCACCTTCGAGCAGGATTCCGTGCTGTGGTGGAACAGCCCCGGTGAGTTCGCCGCTCGGCTGGAGCAGCAGTTGGAGCGGTTCGACCTTCCTCGGCAGCAGTTCCGCAATCTCGACGAGGGAATCGGATACATCCGCAGCACCGGCCGCACCGACGGCAAGATCTTCCTCAGCACGGCGGGACCGGACGACGCGCTGTCGCGCGAGGTCGGCCGTGCCCTCAAGCTCCAGAACTTCACCTTCTTCCACTACGTGTACAACAACACGATCCCGCGCGGCTCGAAATGGCAGGACCGGCTGGAGCAGCAACTCGCGGCGAGCCAGGTGTTCGCCCCACTGGTGAGCCAGGCCTATTGGCGCAGTGAGTGGTGCAGGCGGGAATTGGCAACCGCCCGTCGCCTCAGCGACCAGGGGCGGCTGACCATCATTCCCTATTTCCTCGACGGCAGTTCCGAGGAACTGATCCCCGAACAGGGCGCGGACATCTCCGACCTCACCGAGGCCGAGCGGGTCGCGCTGATCGTCCAGGACATGGACGGCTTCTTCACCGGTCAGATCACCCCCGACTACTCCGGAACATGAGACATGGCAGAGAACGGCTGGACACCGGCTCCCCTTGACACCAGCGGAATCGAACTCGACGCGGGCCTGCTGGCGCTCGTCGAGGAACTAGCCGAGAACGCGCATGCCCGCTGGGCTCGGCGCCGCCTGGCGGAGGGCTGGCGTCTTGGTGCGGAGCGGAGCGACTCCGCGCTGACGCATCCCCTCCTCGTCCCCTACCCGGAGCTGCCGGAGCCGGAGAAGGAGTACGACAGGGAGCTTGCCGTGGAGACCATCAAGGTCGTCCTCAGCCTCGGGTACCGCATCGTGCCGCCGGCTTAGACCGACCGGTGGTCAGGACCTATCGCGCTCGTGGTACGTCTTGCGCGTGTGCTCCGTGTGCGCGCGCATGACCTGGGTGGCGCGTGGCTCGTCGCGGTCGGCGATCGCGGCGATGAGGTCGCGGTGCTCGATCCAGGACTGCCGGCCGCGCTGCCGGGCGACCGGCGTGTAGTACCAGCGGACCCGGCGGTCGACCTGCGCGGCCAGTTCGGCCAGGACCGTGTTGCCGGCCAGTTCCATGACCTTCGCATGGAAGCGGGCGTTCATCGCGACCGCGCCGTCCACGTCGTCGGCGGCGACCGCGCGCTCGCCCTCGGCGCACAGCTCCTCGAGCGCGGCGATGCCGGCGGTGCCCGCGTTGGCGGCGGCGAGCCGGGCCGCCTCGGCCTCCAGCAGCGTGCGCACCGTGAGGAGCTGGTCCGCCTCCTCCTCCGTCGGCTCGTGCACGAACGCGCCCTGGGCGGGCCGCAGATCGACCCATCCTTCCGTGTTCAGCCGCTGCAGCGCCTCGCGCACGGGCTGCCGGGAGACCCCGAGATGCCCGGCGAGTTCGCTCTCGACCAGGTGCTGGCCCGGCTGGAGGGCACGGGTCGTGATGAGTTCGAGCAGCGCTTCGTAGACACGGTCGCGCAGCGGGCCGGGCCGCTCGAGCCTGGGCACCGCCCCCTGCGGCAGTCCTGTCGACAACATCGCGGTCCCCCTCTTGCCAAAGCCGCCGAATGCCAAAGCCATCGAAGAGCCAGTATCAGAAAAACCAGTATTGATTGTCTTTCGTCTACAGTCTACGGCGCACAATGGCCAGGGGCGGGAGAGGTCGAGCTCGTCACACCCTGTCGTCCGTGCACGTCACGGGCAGTGGACGACCTGTCCCGCGTACGACAGGTTGCCGCCGAACCCGAAGAGCAGCACAGGGTCTCCGGTGCTGATCTCGCCGCGTTCGACGAGTTTCGAGAAGGCGAGCGGGATGCTGGCGGCGGAGGTGTTGCCGGAGTCGACGACATCGCGTGCGACCACGGCGTTCACGGCACCGATCTTCGCGGCGAGGGGCTCGATGATGCGCAGGTTCGCCTGGTGCAGGACGACCCCGGCGAGTTCCTCGGGCGCGAGCCCGGCCCGCTCGCAGGCCTGCCGGGCGATCACGGGAAGCCGCGTCGTGGCCCAGCGGTAGACGCTCTGCCCTTCCTGGGCGAATCGCGGGGGCGTGCCCTCGATGCGCACGGCATGACCCATCTCGGGCACCGAGCCCCACAGCACCGGCCCGATACCGGGATCCTGCGAGGCCTCGACCACCGCGGCCCCCGCCCCGTCCCCCACCAGGACACTGGTCGTACGGTCGCTCCAGTCCGTCACCTCGGACATCTTGTCCGCGCCGACGACCAGCGCCCTCGTCGCCGACCCCGCGCGCACGGCATGGTCGGCAGTGGCGAGTGCGTGCGTGAAGCCCGCGCAGACCACGTTGATGTCCATCGCGGCCGGGGACGGGATGCCGAGGCGGGCGGCGACCCGGGCGGCCATGTTCGGGGAGCGGTCGATGGCCGTGGAGGTGGCGACGAGGACCAGGTCGATGTCGCCGGGGGTCAGCCCCGCCGCCGCGAGCGCCTTGGCCGCGGCGTACGCGGCCAGCTCGTCGACGGGCTCGTCGGGCCCGGCGATGTGGCGTGTGCGGATGCCCACCCGGGACCTGATCCACTCGTCACTGGTGTCGACCAGGCCCGCCAGGTCCTCGTTGGTGAGTACCTTGGCGGGCTGGTAGTGGCCGACGGCCGCGATGCGTGAGCCGTTCATTGGGGGGTCCCCTCGTTGCCTTGGCTAGCGGGATCCTCCAGTCTGATCAGTGACTCACGAGTACGACGGCAGGTGTTGCCACAGGAAAGGGGCGTCAGGCTTGTCTGCTTCGGTCAGGCCCGCGGACGCCCGAAACAACGTCCGCATACCGTCCCGTCGGGTCCGCATATCGCTCCGTCGGGTCCGCATATCGCCCGTCCGCATACAAGTCCGCACGCACGCCGTCCGCCCGCACACCGTCCGCAAGCATGCCGGGGCCTCACCCCGTGAACAGCTGCTTGGCCTTCAGTACGAGCTCGTACAGGCCGTAGCAGAACGGCGCCCCCACCCACAGCCAGGTGAAGGCGATGAGCCCACGGCGGTCTTCAGGCGGACTGCTGGGGCTGGACGGAGTCGTCATCGGCGGCCTCCCTCGGTGCGGGGATGTGGTGGCGGGTGTGGACGGGGCGCACCAGCTCGTTGGCGACGAAGCCGACGGCCAGCAGCCCGATCATGATCAGGAACGAGGTCTCGTAGAGCGCCGAGCCGTGCTTGCCCGCCTCTTTCTGCCGGTCCGCGATCCAGTTGACGATCAGCGGGCCGAGGACGCCCGCCGTGGACCAGGCGGTGAGCAGCCGGCCATGGATCGCGCCGACCTGGTAGGTGCCGAAGAGGTCCTTCAGATACGCGGGGATGGTGGCGAAGCCGCCGCCGTAGAAGGAGAGGATCACCAGCGCGCAGACGATGAACAGGGGCTTGGACGAGTCCCCGAACTGCGAGATCAGCAGATACATCAACGCGCCCACACCGAGATAGACGCGGTAGATGTTCTTGCGGCCGATCAGGTCGGACGTGGACGACCAGCCGATCCGGCCCGCCATGTTCGCCGCCGAGAGCAGTGCCACGAAGCCCGCGGCCGCGGAGACCGACACCGGTGTGGAGGTGTCCGCGAAGAAGTCCGTGATCATCGGGGCGGCCTTCTCGAGGATGCCGATGCCCGCGGTCACGTTCATGCACAGGATGACCCACAGGCACCAGAACTGCGGGGTGCGCACGGCGTTGTTCGCGGACACCTGCACCCCGTCGAGCGGCCCGGGGCCCGCCTTGACCGGCTTGTCATGGCGGGGCACCCGCACCAGCAGCACGCCGAGCAGCATGAAGACGGAGTACGACAGCCCGTGCACGAGGAACGCGAGGGCGATGCCGGAGGAGTCGGAGCCGAAGGACTTCAGCATCTGCGCGGACCATGGCGAGGCGATCAGCGCGCCGCCGCCGAAGCCCATGATCGCGATGCCGGTGGCCATGCCGGGCCGGTCCGGGAACCATTTGATCAGGGTCGAGACGGGCGAGATGTAGCCGATGCCGAGGCCGATGCCGCCGACGAAGCCGTAGCCGAACACGATCAGCCAGTACTGCTCGGTGGCGGCGCCGAGCGAGGCGATCAGGAAGCCGGTGGAGAAGCAGACCAGGGCGACCGTCATCGCCCAGCGCGGCCCGTTGCGCTCCACGAGCGTGCCGCCGAACGCGGCGGACAGACCGAGCATGACGATGCCGAGCTGGAACGGCAGCGCGCTCTGGGTGCCACTGAGGCCGAGGGCGGATTCGAGCGGCGGCTTGAAGACGCTCCAGGCGTAGGCCTGGCCGATGGAGAGGTGGACCGACAGGGCTGCGGGCGGCACGAGCCAGCGGCTCCAGCCGGGCGGTGCGACAGGTGGACTCATGATCCCGAACGATAGGAATCGGTTGCCCGGTTGGGAAGTTGCCCGACGCCAACTCGTCGACCGTATGCGGTGAGCGGTATCCACGGCGCGACGAACGGTCGGCCCCATGACCTCTCTCCATGGTCACCGGCCCAGGTGCTGCGCGAAGTCTTGCTGGTCCAAGTTCCATACTGTAGACAATATTTCGTCGACATAGTTCGCCCAGTTCCTCGGTACCCTCGACCGAACGGAGCGCCCCCAGTGAAAGTCGCCGTTCTCGGCGCCGGTGCGATCGGCGCCTACGTCGGCGCCGCGCTGCACCGCGCAGGCGCCGATGTGCACCTCATCGCCCGTGGACCGCATCTGGCGGCCATGAGGCAGCACGGAGTCCATGTACTCAGCCCGCGCGGCGACTTCACCGCGCGCACCCATGCCACGGACGACCCGGCCGAGGTCGGCCCGGTCGACTTCGTCCTGCTGGGTCTGAAGGCCAACTCGTACGCGGCGTGCGGGCCGCTGATCGAGCCCCTGTTGCACGACACGACGGCGGTCATCGCCGCCCAGAACGGCATCCCCTGGTGGTACTTCCACCGGCACGGCGGCCCGCACGACGGCCACCGTGTCGAGAGCGTGGACCCCGACGGCGCGGTCAGTGCGGTGCTCGCGCCCGAACGGGCCATCGGGTGTGTCGTCTACGCCGCGACCGAGCTCGAAGGACCGGGAGTCGTACGACACCTCGAAGGCACCCGGTTCTCCATCGGCGAACCCGACCGCTCTCTTTCCCCGCGCTGTCGGGCGTTCAGCGAGGCCATGCAGGCGGGCGGCCTCAAATGCCCCGTCGAGCAGGACCTGCGCAACGACATCTGGCTCAAGCTGCTCGGCAACATCTCCTTCAACCCCATCAGCGCGCTGGCCCGCGCGACGATGCGGCAGATGTGCCTGCACGGCGGCACCCGCAGGGTCATCGAGATCATGATGACCGAGACGCTCGCGGTCGCCCAGGCCCTCGGCTGCGAGGTGGGCGTCTCCATCGAACGGCGGCTGGCCGGCGCCGAACGCGTCGGCGACCATCGCACCTCCACTCTCCAGGACCTGGAGCGCGGCAAACCGCTCGAACTGGACGTGCTGCTGGCGGCCGTCGTGGAGCTGGCGGAGATCACCGAAGTCCCGGTGCCGACGCTCCGTACCGTCCACGCCATCTCGGACCTGCTCGCGTTGAGGAGCGCCGCATGAGGAAACGCGACCCGAAGATCTACACCCGACTCACTCATCCGCTCATCAGGGACTCGCGCGACCAGCCCTTCCGCCAGGCCACCTGGGACGAGGCACTGACCCGCGCGGCCGCGGGACTGAGTGCCGCACACGGCGCCTTCGGCCTGTTCTCCTGCGCCCGTGCGACCAACGAAATGAACTACGTGGCCCAGAAGTTCGCCCGGGTCGTGATGGGCACGAACAACGTCGACTCCTGCAATCGCACCTGCCACGCCCCGAGCGTCGCCGGCCTGTCGGCGGCCTTCGGCTCGGGCGGCGGCACCTCCTCGTACGCCGAGGCCGAGCACACCGACCTCATCGTGATGTGGGGCTCCAACGCCCGCTTCGCGCACCCCATCTTCTTCCAGCACGTGCTGAAGGGGATCAGGAACGGCGCCCGGATGTACGCGGTCGACCCACGCCGCACCTCCACGGCCGAGTGGGCGGAGAGCTGGCTCGGCCTGAACGTCGGCACCGACATCCCGATGGCGCACGCGATCGGCCGCGAGATCATCCACGCGGGCCTCGCCAACCACGCCTTCATCGAGCGGGCGACCAGCGGCTTCGAGCAGTACAAACAGCTGGTCGAGCCATGGACGCTGTCGCTCGCCCAGAAGGTGACAGGCGTACCGGCCGCGGCGATAAGGGAGTTGGCGCACGCGTACGCCCGCGCCGAGCGCGCCCAGCTGTGCTGGACACTCGGCATCACCGAGCACCACAACGGCACGGACAACGTCCGCGCGCTGATCAATCTGTCGCTGCTGACCGGGCACGTGGGCCGCTACGGCTCCGGGCTCCAGCCACTGCGCGGCCAGAACAACGTGCAGGGCGGCGGCGACATGGGCGCCATCCCCAACCGGCTCCCCGGCTTCCAGGACATCCTCGACCCCGACGCGCGGCTGAAGTTCGAGTCCGCCTGGGACACCGTCATCCAGCCGCACTACGGGCTGAATCTGACGGAGATGTTCGAAGCCATGGAGGAGGGCACGCTCAAGGCCGTCTACTGCATCGGGGAGAACCCAGCGCAGTCCGAGGCCGACAGCGAACAGGCAGTGCGGCGGCTGAGCGCCCTGGACTTCCTCGTCGTACAGGACATCTTCCTCACGAAGACGGCCGAGCTGGCGGATGTCGTGCTGCCCGCGACCGCCGGGTGGGCGGAGACGGAGGGGACAACCACCAACAGCGAGCGGCGGGTTCAGCGGGTCCGCGCCGCGGTCACCCCGCCCGGCGAGGCCCGTGAGGACATCGACATCCTCTGCGACCTCGCCACGCGCCTCGGCCACGAGTGGAAGTACGCCGACGCCGAGACCGTGTGGAACGAGCTGCGGTCGGTGTCGCCGGACCACTACGGGATGACGTACGAGCGGCTGGAGGAGCACCAGGGCATCCAGTGGCCCTGCCCGGACCCCACGCGGCTCGAACCGACGTATCTGCACGGCCGGTTGTGGGCCGCGGACCCCGCCGAGCGCGGCCGTCTCGCGCCCTTCGGGCTCGTCCAGCACGACCCGCCGGTGGACCTGACGGACGAGAATTACCCGATCCGGCTCACCACCGGACGGCGGCTCGACTCGTACAACACCGGTGTGCAGAGCGGCGGTTTCGCGTCGCCGCTGCGGCGCGGCGAGTACGTCGAACTGTGCCCGGAGGACGCGGAGCGCTACGGGGTCGTGGTGGGCGAGGACGTACGGGTGTCCTCGCGGCGCGGATCCGTCGTGGCACCCGTGTGGATCGACACCGCCCTGCGCCCCGGGCTCGCGTTCATGACCATGCACTTTCCCGACGAGGTGGACACCAACCAGCTGACGATCGAGGCGAACTGCCCGATCGCGGGGACGGCGGAGTTCAAGGCGTCGGCCATCCGGATCGAGAAGCTGCCGGCCCCGATTCAAGTGAGGTGATGTAGTGGACCTGCACTTCGGTGACAGCAAACCGACGGATGAGGAGCGGGCGGCCGTCGACGCGCTGCTCGGCCCTCCGGAGTCCTCGTGGGAGGGCGCCGACCGATCCGACGCCGACCTCCGGTGGGCACGCGGTGGCCGCGAGGCACGCGAACGCCGTGACCTGCTGTTGCCGGGGCTGCACGCGATCAACGATCGGGTGGGGTGGATCAGCGAGGGCGCCCTCGGCTACCTTTGCCGCCGTCTCACGGTTCCACCCGCGGAGGCGTACGGGGTCGCGACCTTCTACTCGATGTTCTCGGTGAAGCCGCGCCCGGCGACCGTGCTCCATGTGTGTACGGATCTCGCGTGTGCGGCGGCGGGGGCGGCCGATCTGTGCGCGGGGGTCGAGGCCCGACTGGGGCTCGGGAGCGGGGTCGCGGTCGAGCGGAGTCCTTGCCTGGGCCTGTGCGAGCGGGCGCCGGCGGCGCTGGTGATACGGGCCGGGGAGGAATCTTCAGCCCGTCATGGGGGTCCCCCCTGCTCGAGCGAAGCCGAGAGCTTGGGGGAGTTCGAGGACGAGGCTCTTCAGGCCGAACGGGGGTCCGGGGGCGGAGCCCCCGGGGTCGGGAATGGGAAGGGGCGGCGGGGGCGACCTCCTCACCGGGCCACCGCCGTCATCGCACCCGCCACCCTCGACACCGCCGTCGTCGCCGCCACCACCCCCGGCGCCGCCCCCGACGAACCACCCGCCTCCGCCGCCGTCCCGCAGGCCGGCCAGGACGGACTGATCCTGCTGCGCCGCGTCGGCGTGGTGGACCCCGCCGATCTGGACGACTACCGGGCGCACGGCGGGTACACCGCGCTGCGCCGGGCGTTCGCGATCGGTCCCGCCGCGGTGATCCGCGAGGTGACCGACGCGGGCCTGGTCGGGCGAGGCGGCGCCGCCTTCCCCACCGGCCGCAAGTGGCAGGCCACGGCGTCCCAGCCGGACCATCCGCACTATCTGGTGTGCAACGCCGACGAATCCGAGCCGGGCACCTTCAAGGACCGGCTGGTCATGGAGGGCGACCCGTACGCGCTCGTCGAGGCGATGACGGTCGCGGCGTACGCGGTCGGCGCGCACCACGGCTATCTGTATCTGCGCGGCGAGTACCCGCGCGCGCTGCACCGCATGGAGCACGCCATCGGGCAGGCACGCGCGCGTGGCCTGCTCGGCGACGACGTCCTGGGCCAGGGATACGCCTTCGACATCGAGATCCGGCGTGGTGCGGGCGCGTACATCTGCGGCGAGGAGACCGCCCTGTTCAACTCGATCGAGGGCTACAGAGGAGAGCCCCGTTCGAAACCACCCTTCCCTGTGGAGAAGGGTCTGTTCGGCAAACCCACTGCCGAGAACAATGTCGAGACCCTGGTCAACGTGCTGCCCATCCTCACCATGGGGGCGCAGGCGTACGCCGCCATCGGCACCCCCGGCTCCACGGGCCCGAAGTTGTACTGCGTGTCGGGGAGCGTGGACCGGCCCGGTATCTACGAGCTGCCGTTCGGGGCCACGCTGGGTGAGCTGCTGGAGTCGGCGGGGGTGCGTGAACGTCTGCGCGCGGTCCTTCTCGGCGGCGCGGCCGGCGGCTTCGTACGACCCGACGAGCTGGACATACCACTCACCTTCGAAGGCACCCGTCAGGCGGGCACGACACTCGGCTCGGGCGTGGTGATGGCCTTCGACGACACGGTCGAGCTGCCGCGGCTGCTGCTGCGGATCGCCGAGTTCTTCCGCGACGAGTCCTGCGGCCAGTGCGTGCCGTGCCGGGTGGGGACCGTGCGCCAGGAGGAGGCGCTGCACCGGATCGTGGAGCGCGCGGGCGCCGAGGCCGCGGGGGACATCGCGCTGCTGCGCGAGGTGGGCCGTGCCATGCGGGACGCCTCGATCTGCGGTCTCGGACAGACCGCGTGGAACGCCGTGGAATCCGCCATCGACCGCTTGGGGGCGTACGAATGACCGCGACCGACCGGACGGAGGCTGCCGCATGACCGTGACACCGCTGGGAATCCCCCGCCGTCTGCTGGAATTCACGCTCGACGGTGAGCAGGTGCGGGCTCCCGAGGGCTCGACGATCCTCGACGCCTGCCGGGCCGCCGGCAAGGACGTGCCCACCCTCTGCCAGGGAGACACGCTCACACCGAAGAACGCCTGCCGCGTCTGCGTCGTCGAGGTCGAGGGCTCGCGCACCCTCGCCCCGGCCTGCTCGCGCCAGGCGGAGGCCGGCATGCAGGTGCGCACGGACACCGAGCGCGCCCGGCACAGCCGCAAGATCGTCCTCGAGCTCCTGGCCTCCTCGGTCGATATGTCGACCACACCCGAGGTGGCCGAATGGATCAAGGAGTACGAGGCGAAGCCGGACCGCTTCGGCCCGGACGCCGCCCGTGTGGACGAGGAGCCGAGGATCGACAACGACCTCTACGTCCGCGACTACGACAAGTGCATCCTCTGCTACAAGTGCGTCGACGCCTGCGGCGACCAGTGGCAGAACACCTTCGCGATCTCGGTCACCGGGCGCGGTTTCGACGCCCGGATCGCCGTCGAGCACGACGCCCCGCTGACGGACTCGGCATGCGTCTACTGCGGCAACTGCATCGAGGTCTGCCCGACGGGAGCACTGTCCTTCAAGTCGGAGTTCGACATGCGTGCGGCGGGTACGTGGGACGAGTCCGCGCAGACCGAAACGACCACGGTGTGCGCGTACTGCGGCGTGGGCTGCAACCTCACTCTGCACGTGCAGGACAATGAGATCGTGAAGGTCACCTCTCCGCACGACAACCCGGTGACCCACGGCAACCTCTGCATCAAGGGCCGTTTCGGCTACCAGCACGTACAGAACCGGGACTGAAGAGGACATGGGACGAGTCACGGAACGACGCAAGGTGATACGCATCCGGGACGGGGCCGTGAGTACCCGCCCCGACACGCTCGTCGCCGAGGAACCCCTGGAGATCCGCCTCAACGGCAAGCCGCTCGCGATCACCATGCGCACGCCGGGCGACGACTTCGCGCTGGCGGCGGGCTTCCTGGTGAGCGAGGGGGTGCTCGCCGAGCAGCAGGATCTCCAGAGCATCGTGTACTGCGCGGGCGCCACGGTGGACGGTTCGAACACGTACAACGTGGTGGATGTGCGGACCGCGCCGGGCGTCGTCATCCCGGACATCACACTCGAACGGAACGTCTATACGACCTCGTCCTGCGGCCTGTGCGGCAAGGCGAGCCTGGACGCGGTCCGTACGACGACCCGCTGGCCCATCGCCGACACTCCCCCGGTCCGGGTGGAACCCGAACTGCTCGCGAGCCTCCCCGACCGGCTGCGCGCGGCCCAACGGGTGTTCGACCGGACCGGGGGTCTGCACGCGGCGGCGCTGTTCACCGAGGACGGTGAGCTGGTCGACATCCGTGAGGACGTGGGCCGGCACAACGCGGTCGACAAACTGGTGGGCCGGGCACTGCAGAACGGCACGCTGCCGCTGTCCCGCACGATCCTGCTGGTCTCGGGCCGGGCCTCCTTCGAACTGGCGCAGAAGGCGGTGATGGCCGGGATTCCGGTCCTGGCGGCGGTCTCGGCTCCGTCGTCGCTGGCCGTGGACCTGGCCGCCGAGACAGGCCTGACCCTGGTCGGCTTCCTGCGCGGGGCTTCCATGAACGTGTACGCGGGCGAGCACCGCATTGCCCTGCGGGCCGCGGCCGCCCAGGGCTGACCGGCTCCCCGCGACACGGCGGCGGGGCCCCGAACGGCGGGGAGCGCCCCCTGCGCCGAAGGGGCTCCGCTCCCCCCTTTTTTTAGGGCTCGGTTCGCCTCCGGGGCGCCACAGCCTGTGTCGAGAGCGCGACCGTGCTCGACCCCCCTTTTTTTCAGGGCTCGGTTCGCCTCCGGGGCGCCACAGCCTGTGTCGAGAGCGCGACCGTGCTCGACCCCCCTTTTTTTCAGGGCTCGGTTCGCCTCCGGGGCG
>NZ_JBEZLR010000017.1:0-29287 GCF_040652275.1 Streptomyces sp. NPDC048275 | reverse complement strand
GCCACAGCCTGTGTCGAGAGCGCGACCGTGCTCGACCCCTCCTTCGTCGGGGCCTCCGCGCGCTCACGCTCTCGACACAGGCGCGCCCCTTCGGCTCACTCGCCAGCCGGATCAGCCCGCGGTGAAGTGGACCTGGGCGGCCGTCACGACCGTGCCCAGGCGCGGGAAGTCGAGGCTGACGGAAGCCTTGTGTTCGGCAGCGGTGAGGGCGGCCATCGCGTCCTCGGCGAAGACGAGGTCGTAGCCGAGGTCCGCTGCCGCGCGGGCGGTGGACTCGACACCGAGGTTGGTGGCGATCCCGCCGAACACCAGGGTGGAGACACCGTGTTCCCGCAGCCGCTCGTCGAGACCGGTGCCCTGGAACCCGCCGATGGTCCGCTTCACGATCTCGATGTCACCGTCCGCCGCGAGCCCGGCGACGAGCCCACTGCCGGGCGGCTGCTCGGGGACCCCGGTCCGCTCGACCCGGATGAGGACGACGAGCGCGCCCGCCTTGCGGAAAGCGGCCGCCAGCTCCTCCGCCGCCGCGAGGACTTCGGTGCCCTTTCGGGGCTCCAGGGGCAGTGCGACGATGCGGTCCATCAGGTCGACGAGCACGAGAGCGGTGCGCGCGGGGTCGAGGGCGAGTCGGGGCTCGGCTTCGGGTGCGGTCATGACGGAACGTTAGCCTTTACTGGCCGTCCGTACCGGAAATCCGGATCAACAAGCTCATGAACTGCTCCCCGGCTTCCAGGTGGCGCGTTCTCCCGGGGTGAGCCGCAAGTGGTACGCGTTCCACCCTTAGCGTGTCCGCCGACACTCCGCCACCACTCGTCCGGTGTACCCGTCGCCACTCGTCCGGTGTACCCGTCGCCCCGCGCGCATCCCCGCACGCTTGAGCTCGTTATTCATGGGGAGTTCTCTCGGGTCACGCCTGCGTCGCGGGGCCCGTCGTCCGGGTAGGAGGCAGTTACTTGGATGCCGGCACCACCCTGCTCGGCTCATTGTTGGCCTGCGCAGGCGTGCTGGGCGCGGCCATCGTGGCCTATCTGGGGAAGCGGGGCGAGAACGCCCTGAACGGTTTCTCCAGTCTCACCGACAAGCTGCAGTACGAGCGCGACCGCCTCGAGCGCCAAGTCGTCGAACGCGACTCGCGCATCGAAGAGCTGTCCACGCTGCACGCTGCGGACCAGTCGGAGATCGCCCGGTTGCGTCTCGACATCCACCGCCTTGGAGGTGCGCCGTGAACGGGTTCCAGCGGCTGCTCGCCCTGCGCTGGCGCAGCATCTTCCTCGTCTGCATCCTGATAGCGCTCTGCGGTGTCGCGGTGATCCTGTGGGCGCGCATCGACGCCGGGGACCGCCGGGCCGAGGAGCTTCGCTCGGAGGCGGACCGGCGCGGCAAGGCCCTGTCCACGCTCGCGCAGGACGTGCGCGACCTGCGCGCCCAGGTGGAGGCCGGCGGCGGCACCCCCGCGGCTCCGGACCCCTCGGATGCCGTTGACCATCTGATGGACCGGGTGCGGGTGCCCGCCGGGGTGCCCGGAGCACCCGGCGCCAAGGGCGAGCGAGGTACGGGCGGGAAGACCGGCGCCACCGGCGAACGCGGTCCGCGCGGCGAACAGGGCGCGGCGGGGCCGTCCGGCGCGCCCGGCCCCTCAGGAGCGCCCGGCACGGACGGCACGGACGGTTCCCCCGGCCCGGCGGGACCTCCCGGACCTCAGGGCGAGCAGGGCTACCAGGGCCAGCCGGGTTCGACCGGGCTGTCGGGCGCGAAAGGCGACAAGGGCGACACAGGCGACAAGGGCGACAAGGGGGATCCCGGGCAGCCCGGCCCGAAGGGAGACGCCGGTCCCGCCTGCCCGGACGGCTACACCCTCCAGGTACCCGCGAACGATCCGGACGCCCTGGTCTGCCGCACATCGGGAGCGGCGGCACCGGGACCAACTCCCCAGTCCGCAGCGGTACTTCCCGTACTGCCACCCCCGCGACGCCGACGAGATGTGACGTGAACCGGCGTGATCACGACCCGCGCACGCTCCTTGTGTCCAAAATATCCAGATCACCCCCGGACACGGTCCGGTATCTCCCCATGGACCACGTGCGCGGCGGCCACTAACGTCCCGTCCGTGCCCGACGACGCACGAGCACGACGGCAGACCGGGGCCGGTCTTGGCATCCTGCTCGCCCTGGTCTGCGCGGCTGTGCTGCTCACCGCCCTCCCCGACCACGACCGGGAGGGCGGCGGGACATGCGCCGCTCGTACGCTCAAGTCCTGGAGCGCCGACGCCGGACTCACGGGCGAGTTCGCGCGCTACGGCGACGACGCGACCCGCGCCGACGACTGGACCGGCGGCGACGGCACGCACTCGGTGCGGCTGCCGGACGGGCGGGTGCTGTGGCTGTTCTCCGACACCTATCTCGGCCAGGTGCACGGGCCGCCGAACCCGGTCGGCGAGTCGTACGCCTGGCGTGACGCGAGCGCGCCCCTCGTGCGCAACTCGGCGGTCGTGATGAGTACGCAGGGCCGACTGCTGAGCACGCTCCGCGCGCCCGTTTTCCCGGACCCCGCCCCGCAGCAGTGGCGCTGGCCCGTCGCCGCCCGTGTCGAGCCCCGCTCCCCGGGCTCCTCGGAGCAGGTGCTCCGCGTCCTGCTGTGGACCCGTACGACGGGCCAGTCCCCCTGGATCTACGGCGTGCCCACCTCCACCGAGGTCGCCACACTCTCGCTGCCCGGCCTGCGGCTCGAGGGCATCACCACGATCCTGGACCAGAGTGCCGTCGCGGACCCCTCCCGGCGGGTGCTGTTCGGCACCTCGACGGTCGACGCGGGCGACTGGACGTATGTCTTCGGCGGCGACGACGGCCAGGCCGCCTCACGCCCCGCCTCGCAGGCGTACGTGGCGCGGGTGCCGCGCGGCCGGCTCGGGGAACCGGCCGCCTGGGAGTACTGGGACGGGGCGCAGTGGGCGGTGCGGGGCCGACCGGCGCCGGTGCTCGGGGACGGGCGGCGCACGGGCGTGGGCAGCGCGTTCACGGTGGTGCGCGACGGCGGCACCTACGTCCTGTTCACGATGGCCGTCGGCACCGCGGGCCTGACGACGATCACGTCGTACTGGGCGTGCGCGCCGACCGGCCCCTGGCAGAGGCCCACCCGGAGCTTCAGCCCGTCCCTGCCGCAGGGGCAGGTGGCCGCGTACAACCCGCAGGCGCACCCGGCGCTGAGCGACGGCGACCGGCTCGTCCTCAGCTACGACGTCAACTGGCTGGACGCGACGGGCGCCGCGGCGCAGGCGAACCTCAGTCGGAACGTGTCGCTGTACCGACCGCGATTCGTGACTCTGCGACTGGGATCGGCTCCGTAGCCGCCTCGGGGTCGCGGGCCCGGCGCTTGGCGATCACCGCGCACACCATGAGCTGCATCTGGTGGAAGAGCATCAGCGGCAGCACGGCGAGCGAGGCATGCGCGCCGAACAGCACACTGGCCATGGGAAGTCCGGAGGCGAGGGACTTCTTCGACCCCGCGAACTGGATCGCGACGCGGTCCCCGCGGTTGAAGCCCAGCGCCTTCGCGCCGTACCAGGTGAGCGCCAGCATCACCGCGAGCAGCACGGCCTCGACGACGAGCAGCACGGCCAGCCGGCCGACGCTGACCTGGTGCCAGATGCCCTGCACCATGCCCTCGCTGAACGCGGTGTAGACGACGAGCAGGATCGAGCCGCGGTCGACGTATCCGAGAGCCTTCTTGTGGCGCGCGATGAATCCGCCGATCCAGCGGCGCAACACCTGCCCGGCCACGAACGGCACGAGCAGTTGCAGCACGATCTTGAGCAGCGAGTCCGCGGAGAAACCGCCGCCGCTGTTGCCGAGCAGCGCCGCCGCGAGCAGCGGGGTGATGACGATGCCCGCGAGCGAGGAGAAGGAGCCCGCGCAGATCGCGGCGGGCACGTTGCCGCGCGCGATGGAGGTGAACGCGATCGACGCCTGGATGGTCGACGGGACGAGAGTGAGGAAGAGGAGGCCGGTGTAGAGGTTGTGCGTCAGGAGAACCGGCTCGAGTCCACGGGCGGCGAGGCCGAGCAGCGGGAAGGCGACGAAGGTGCAGGCCAGGACCACGACGTGGAGCCGCCAGTGCTTGAATCCGTCCATCGCCTCACGGGTGGACAGGCGCGCGCCGTAGAGGAAGAAGAGGAAGGCGATCGCGGCTGTGGACGCGCCGGAGGCCACATCGGCGCCCGTACCCCGCGCCGGAAACAAGGTCGCGAGACCCACGGTCCCGAGCAACACCAGGATGTAGGGGTCTATCGGCATCCAACTCGGCCACTGCAGGCGTTTCACGGTGCTCCACTGCTCGGTTCTCGTATGTTTTCGCAGGTCTTCGTGGGTTCTTCGTAGGCGGTCGCCCCGGGGCGGGTCGTGCCCTCTCCATCGTCCTCTTCCGGCAGTCAATCGGGAATCCGGTATACCGCTCTGACTGCCATCATGTTTCGCGATAACGTGAGGCCATGTACGACCCTTCGCAGCTGCGTACGTTCCTGGCGGTGGCCCAGACCTTGAGCTTCACGCAGGCCGCGCGACGGCTCGGCCTGCGCCAGTCCACGGTCAGCCAGCACGTACGCCGTCTCGAGGACGTCGCCGGACGGCAGCTGTTCACCCGCGACACGCACTCCGTCGAGCTCACGGAGGACGGCGAGGCGATGCTCGGCTTCGCGCGCCGCATCCTGGAGGTGCACGAGCAGGCGACGGCGTTCTTCACGGGTACGCGGCTGCGCGGCCGGCTCCGCTTCGGCGCGTCCGAGGACTTCGTGCTGACCCGGCTGCCGGAGATCCTGGAGAGCTTCCGGTACGACCATCCCGAGGTGGACCTGGAGCTGACGGTCGAGCTGTCCGGCACCCTGCACGAGCAGCTCGCGGCGGGAAAACTCGACCTGGTGCTGGCGAAGCGACGCCCCGAGGACCCGCGCGGCGAACTGGTCTGGCACGACCGCCTGGTGTGGATCGGCGCGGAACGCCTGCGCCTCGACCCCGACCGCCCGGTCCCCTTGATCGTCTACCCGCCGCCGGGCATCACCCGCGCCCTCGCCCTCGAAGCCCTGGAACGCCAGGGCCGCCCCTGGCGCATCGCCTGCACCAGCGGCAGCCTGAACGGACTCGTCGCGGCGGCCCGCGCGGGCCTGGGCGTGATGGCCCACTCCCGGGGGCTCGTCCCGCCCGGTCTGGTCCGCGTCCCGGAGCGGGCGGGACTGCCGGAGCTGGGCGAGGTCGACTTCGTCCTGATGCACGGGAGACGGCAGGCATCGGCGCAGGGCGCGGCGGACGCGCTGGCGGCGGCGATCCTGGGGGGCGGGGACCGGCTGCACCGGGGCGGCGGGGCTAGCGCGGCGGCTTCGCGTACGTGAGCTGCTTGACCCGGCGCAGGAACGGCGCCGTCTCGACGTGCTGGACCCCTTCGAGGCGGCCGAGTCCGTCACTCAGGGCCGTGTCGCGTGCGACGTCTGTGGGACTGTTTCCGGAATCTCCGCGACGGCCCCACCGCTGTCCGCAGAGTGCGGAATCAAAACTTCCACATCTGCCGTCCGGGCCGCCTCGCACCGTCACCACGTCGTACAGATTCCGTGGAGATTACGGGACCGAAACCTACGGGGCCGTAAGGGATTCTGTCCGGTCCCTTCCCCATGTGCGGGCATTTACTCGGCTGACCTGTGCATATACCGCGCCTTCACCCTTTACGGCACCTCTCCCACCCTGCGGCGCCGTGGGGTAGCTTTCACGGCGCTGTGCGGAGCACCACGAGGAGCGGGATTGCGCGAGTTCACCAACCCTCCGTTGGCGTCGACGCCGCCGGTGGGCGGCCTGGCCGACGTCGTGTTCGAACATGCCCAGGAAGACCCCCTGCACATCGCCCTCGGCCGCAAGGACGAGGAGGGCCAGTGGCGTGACGTGACGTCCGCCGAGTTCCGCGACGAGGTCCTCGCCCTCGCCAAGGGGCTGCTCGCCCAGGGGATCCGGTTCGGGGACCGGGTCGCGATCATGTGCCGCACGCGCTACGAGTGGACGCTCTTCGACTATGCGCTGTGGACGATCGGCGCCCACGTCGTGCCCATCTACTCGACCTCCTCCGCCGAGCAGGTCTTCTGGATGCTGTACGACGCAGAGGTGTCGGCGGTCATGGTGGAGCACGAGGACCACGCGATGACGATCGCCACGGTCGTGGACCGGCTGCCGCAGCTGCACAAGCTGTGGCAGCTCGACGTGGGCGCGGTGCAGGAGCTGTACGAGGCGGGCATGCACCTAGACGACGAGGTGGTGCACCGGCACCGGCGCGCGGTCACCCCGGACTCGATCGCGACGATCATCTACACCTCGGGCACCACCGGGCGCCCCAAGGGCTGCGTCATCTCGCACGCCAACTTCATGTTCGAGGCGGACACGGTCATCGAGCGCTGGGAGCCCGTCTTCCACTCCCGGCGCGGTGACGAGGCGGCCACCCTGCTGTTCCTGCCGCTCGCGCATGTCTTCGGACGGATGGTGCAGGTCGCGGCGATCCGCGGCAAGGTCAAGTTCGGCCATCAGCCGCAGCTCAACGCCGCCGCCCTGCTGCCGGACCTGGCCGCGTTCCGGCCGACGTTCTTCCTCGCGGTGCCGTACATCTTCGAGAAGGTCTTCAACGCCGCCAGGCGCAAGGCGGAGAAGGAGGGCAAGTCAGGCCCGTTCGAGAAGGCCGTCGAGGTCGCCGTGCGCTACGCGGACGCGATCGAGGAGAAGGCCTGGGGCATCGGGCCCGGCCCCTCGGCGGGCCTGCGCATGCAGCACCAGCTCTTCGACAAGCTCGTCTACTCCAAGGTCCGGGCCGCGATGGGCGGCCGGGTCAAGCACGCGATGTCGGGCGGCTCGGCGATGGACCGGCGGCTCGGACTGTTCTTCGCGGGCGCAGGCGTCTTCATCTACGAGGGGTACGGGCTCACCGAGTCCACGGCGGCGGCGACCGCCAACCCGCCCGAGCGCACCCGGTTCGGCACCGTCGGCCAGGCGATCCCCGGCACCACCGTGCACATCGCGGACGACGGCGAGATCTGGCTGAGCGGCGACAACGTCTTCCAGGGGTACCTGAACGACCCCAAGGCCACCGACGCCACCCTGCACGACGGCTGGCTCGCCACCGGCGACCTGGGCTCGCTCGACGAGGACGGCTATCTCACCATCACCGGGCGCAAGAAGGAGATCCTGGTGACCTCCGGCGGCAAGAGCGTCTCGCCGGGGATCCTGGAGGAGCGCGTCCGCGACCATCCGCTGGTCGCCCAGTGCATCGTCGTCGGCAACGACCGGCCCTACATCGCGGCGCTCGTCACGCTCGACTCCGAGGCCGTCGAACACTGGCTCCAGATGCGCAACAAGCCGCCGCTGTCCCCCGCCGACCTGGTGCGCGACACCGACCTGGAGACCGAGGTACGGCGCGCGGTGGTCGCCGCGAACACGCTGGTGTCGCAGGCCGAATCGATCCGTACGTTCCGGATACTGGCCCACCAGTTCACCGAGGAGCACGGGTTGCTGACGCCTTCACTGAAGCTGAAGCGGAAGGCGATCGAGAAGGCGTACGCGTCGGAGGTCGAGGCGCTGTACCGGGCGTAGGCCCCTCTCCGCAGACAGCGCACTCCCCCGCCCCATCATCGCTATCGGATCTGACGCATCATCACTTCTCGATGCGTCAGATATTGACGCTCCGTCAGATCCCACGGACACTTTCGGTCACCCAACGGAGGGGGACCCGACGTGTCGCGACCGATCCGCACCATCACCGCCGCCGTGGCCGCACTGCTGCTCGCCACCGCCTGCAACTCCGCCTCCACCAGAGAGAGTTCGGACAAGGCAGCCGGAAGCTCCACCCGCGGAGTGACCGCCGACTCGATCAAGGTCGGTGGCATCGTGTCGATGACGACGGCCACGGGGTACTCGAAGAAGGACACCGACCTCGGCGCGAAGGCCCGCTTCGACCGCGCGAACGCGGAGGGCGGCGTCAACGGCCGGAAGATCGACTACCTGGGCGCCGAGGACGACGGCCAGGACCCGGCCAGGAACCTCGCGGCGGCACGCGAACTCGTCCAGCGGGACAAGGTCTTCGCGATCTCCCCGATGAGTTCGACGACCTTCTCGGGCGCCGACTTCCTCCAGCAGGAGAAGGTCCCCACCTTCGGCTGGGGTACCCTCCCGTCGTTCTGCGGGCCCAGCTACATCTACGGCTTCGGCGGCTGCATGGTGCCCATGCCGGGCGGCACCATCTCGCAGACCTGGCCGGAAGGGCTCAAGCAGGTCATGGGCGACGCGCCGGGCAAGTCCGTGGCGATCCTGGCCAACGACAGCGACGCCGGCACGTTCGCCATCCGCACCTACAAGCAGAGCTTCGCCTCGGCCGGCTACCGGGTGACGTACGCGAAGCCGTCCGTGCCCGCCGGCTCCGTGCCGAGCGACTGGTCGGCGTACACCAAGGAAATCCTGCGCAGCGACGGCGGCAAGGCCCCGGACGCGGTCGTCTCCGTGATGCAGACCCCGTACAACATCGGCCTGTTCACCGCGCTCAAGCGCACCGGATACGACGGCGTCCTCACCGACCCCACCGACTACGACCCGTCACTGCTCGCCAAGAGCGCGACGAAGCAAGCGCTCGACGGGGTGCACGTCCTGCTGTCGTTCCAGCCGTTCGAGCAGGACAGCGCGGATATGCGGCAGTTCAAGCAGGACATCGGCAAGGCCGCCGGGAAGGACGTGCCGCTCAACATGCACATGATGACCGGGTACATGTCCGCCGACCTGTTCCTCGCCATCGCCGAGAAGGCGGGCAAGAACCTGACGGTGGCGTCCTTCCAGAAGGCGGCGGGCGGGTTCTCCGACACCGGCACGCTGGTCGGCGACCGCGCCGAACCCAGGGGACAGAAGGAGTCGTTCGGCTGCGGGGCGCTCGTCCAGCTCAAGGAGGGGAAGTACGTCGTGTCGGCGCCCTTCACCTGTTACCCGCCCATCCCCTTCAAGTAGCCCGGCCACGAGGGGACCTGGCATGTCGGACCTACTGGGATTCGTACTGAGCGGACTGGTCTCGGGCGCGCTGTACGCGCTGCTCGCGACCGGACTCGTGCTGTCCTACTCGGCCTCCGGTCTGTTCAACTTCGCGCACGGCGCCACCGCTTACCTGTGCGCGCTCGCCTTCTACGAACTGCATTCGGGCCTGGGCCTGCCCGCCGTGCCGACGGCCGTCCTGCTGGTGTGCGTCGTCGCACCCGCGCTGGGCTGGGGCCTGGACCGGCTGATGTTCCGCAAGCTGGCACGAGTCGGCGAGGCCGCCCAGATCGTCGCCACCATCGGGCTGTTGGTGGCGCTGCCCGCCCTCGGACTGTGGATCGTGGAGCTCCTCGAGGACGCCGGGGTGTCCGTCAAGCCCGCCGAGAACCAGTTCGGGCTCCCCGGCGTCGGACCGAGCCCCGCGAAGTCCTGGCAGCTGATGGACGGTGTCGGCGTCGACTCCGACCAGTTGATCACCTGGGTGGCCACGGCCCTGGTCGCCGTCGGCCTGTGGATCCTGATGCGGCACACGGCACTGGGGCTGAAACTCCGCGCGGCGGTGGACAACCGCTCGCTCGTGGAGCTGCGCGCGACGAGCGCGGACCGGCTGTCCTCGATCGCGTGGATGCTGTCGTCCGCGCTCGCCGGACTGGCGGGCGTGCTGGCCACCCCTCTCCTCGGCCTGTCCGCGCACGACTTCACCCTCTTCCTCTTCGTCTCGGCGACAGCCGCGGTCCTCGGCCGCTTCGCCTCGGTCCCGCTCGCCTTCGCGGGCGGCCTGGCGCTCGGGGTGCTGCAGAACCTGGTCGCGGGGTACGCCGACTTCGCCGAGCGGATCACAGGTTTCCGTACGGCCGTTCCGTTCCTGATCCTCTTCGCCGGGCTGCTGGTGCTGACGCGACGGCAGCGGACGGCGGGCACGGCGGCCGTGGACGCGCCGCCGGTGGACTACACGGCGGGCCGCTCGTGGCTACGGCGCTGGGGACCGTGGACAGCGGCCGCGCTCCTGCTCGCCCTCTCCTTCTACACCGTCACGACCCCCTTCTGGAGCGGCATCCTCGCCCAAGGGCTCGCCCTTTCCCTGGTGTTCGTCTCTTTCACGGTGGTGACGGGGCTCGGCGCGATGGTGTCGCTGGCGCAAGCGACGTTCGTGACCGGCGCGGCGCTGATGGCCGGGCTGCTGCTGAGCCACGGCTGGCCGTTCGTGGCGGCCGCGGCGGTGGGCACCTGCGTGGCGGCGCTGCTGGGAGCGCTCGTGGCGCTGCCCGCCCTTCGCCTCGGCGGCCGGTCGCTCGCCCTCGCCACCCTCGCGCTGGCCTTCCTCGCGGACCAAGTCCTGTTCCAGATGGGCTGGTTGCGCAATGGCGACACGGGATGGTCGATCCCGCGCCCGGTGTTCGGACCGGTGGACCTGAGCGACGACCGTGCGATGGGCGTGGCGATGATCGTGCTCGTCGTCCCGATCGTGGCGGCCCTCAGCGCGCTGCGCGACTCGCCCTCGGGGCGCGCGATGCTCGCCGTCCGCTCGGCGCCGGCCGCGGCCATGGCCTCGGGGGTGTCGGTGGTCCGCACCAAGCTGACGCTGTTCACGCTGTCGGCCGGGCTCGCGGGCTTCGGCGGCGTGATGTACGCGTCGTACAGCACCCGCGTCACCGCCACCGACTTCACGGCGATGACCGGGCTGATCTGGCTCGCGGTGGTCGTGGCGGCGGGCGTACGCCGTCCCCAGTTCGCCGTGGTGGCGGGGCTCGTCTACACCGTCGTACCGCATCTGCTGTCCGACTACGTCACCAGCTCCGTCCACCTGCCGGTGATCCTCTTCGGCCTGGCCGGGCTGGCGCTGGCCAACGACCCGGACGGATACGCGGCGGCGGTCTCCACCCGACTGCACCGCAGGCGCACGACGACCACCCCCCGTACCACCGCGGCGCCCACCGCCCCGTCCCCCGACGCGGCCCTCGAACTCCGCTCCGTCCACGCCGGATACGACGGCTCCCGCGTCCTGCACGGCGTCGATCTCGCCGTGCGCCCCGGCGAGATCCTCGCCCTCCTCGGCCCCAACGGCGCCGGAAAGTCCACCACATGCCGCGTCGCCGCCGGGCTGCTGGCCCCCCTCGCCGGTCAGGTGTACGTCGCCGGGCGCGACGCCACCCGCGAACGGGCCCTCGGCCGGTCCCGGGCGGGGGTGCTGCTCGCGCCCGAGGGACGCGGGATCTTCCCCTCGCTCACCATCGAGGAGAACCTCACCCTGCACCTGCGGGCGAAGGACGAACGCGACGCCGTGTACGAACGCTTCCCCGGCCTCGCGGGACGCCGCGGCGTCCTCGCCGGTTCGCTCTCCGGCGGCGAGCAGCAACTGCTGGCACTGGCACCGCTGCTCCAGCGCCCGCCGAAGGTGCTGATCGCGGACGAGCCGTCGCTCGGCCTCGCCCCGCGCGTGGCCGGCGAGGTGTTCGGGCTGCTGACCGAGCTGAAGTCGGCGGGGACGGCCATGCTGCTGGTCGAGGAGAAGGCGGCCGAGGTGCTCGAGGTCGCGGACACGGTCGCCTGTCTGGCGCAGGGGCAGGTGACGTGGTGCGGTCCGCGGGGTGCGGTGGAGGCGGATCGGCTGACGGACGCGTACCTGGGGAGCGCGGCGAGCGCCGCACGCCCCAAGGAACAGGGCCCTCGGCCCGGAGGGATGGTACGGCCATGAGCGACGAGCCCGCACTCGCCCCGCCCGTGCTCGAGGCCCTCGGCATCGGTGTGCGCTTCGGCGGTGTCCGCGCCCTCGACGGTGTGGACCTCGCCCTGCGCCCCGGCGAGGTGTGCGGGCTCATCGGCCCCAACGGCGCCGGAAAGACCACCCTCTTCGACGTGCTGTCGGGCATCCGCCGCCCCGACGACGGCCGCGTCCTGCTCGACGGCACCGATGTCACCCGCCGCTCCCCCGTCTGGCGTGCCCGTCACGGTATGCGCCGCACCTTCCAGCGGCAGCAGCTCTTCGGCCGGCTCACGGCAGCCGACAATCTGATGGTGGCCCAGGAGTGGCGCGGTGGCGGGGGCGGACTCGCGGCCGACCTGCTGGCGGCACGGCGCCGCTACGAGAAGGAACGCCGGGAGCGCGCGGCGGCCGTCCTGCGCACCTGCGGTCTGGACGACATCGAAACCGTGTACACCGGAGCGCTTCCGGTGGGGCAGGCCCGGATGGTCGAGCTGGCGCGTGCGATCGCGGACCCGCCCAGGGTGCTGCTGCTCGACGAACCGGCAGCCGGGATGACAGCTGACGAAATTGGACATCTGTCATCTGTTATCCGTTATCTGTCAGTCGATGAAGGTCGCGCCGTCCTGCTCGTCGAGCACAACATCGCCTTCGTCATGGAACTCTGCACCCGTGTCGTCGTCCTCGACCTGGGCCGCATACTCGCCGAGGGAACTCCCGCCGAAGTACGCGCCGACCCGGCGGTCCAACAGGCATACCTCGGCCATTTCCGGCCATTCTCCGGCTCACACCATCAATCCACGGAGAATCCACCGGTCAGGAATGCATGACCCCCGATGATCGTTGACGATGGGAGTACCACCCGACGACTGAAGGATCGAGAGCTCGTGAGCAAGGTCCCCCCGATCATCCTGAACAACGGCGTCGAGATGCCGCAGCTGGGCTTCGGAGTCTGGCAGGTCCCGGACGACGAGGCGGAGCAGGCAGTCGCCACGGCGCTGGAGACCGGATACCGCAGCATCGACACCGCGGCGATCTACGGCAACGAGGAAGGCACCGGCAAGGCCATCGCCGCCTCCGGCATCGCCCGCCAGGACCTCTTCGTCACCACCAAGCTCTGGAACGGCGACCAGGGGTACGACGCGACGCTGCGCGCGTTCGACACCTCCCTGGAGAAGCTCGGCCTGGAGTACGTGGATCTTTACCTGATCCACTGGCCGCTGCCGTCCCGGGGCAAGTACATCGACACGTACAAGGCCTTCGAGCAGATCCACTCGGACGGCCGCGCCAAGGCCATCGGGGTCTCCAACTTCCTTCCGGAGCACCTGGAGAAGTTGATCGACGCGACGTCCGTCATCCCGGCCGTCAACCAGATCGAGCTGCACCCGCACCTCCAGCAGCGCGCGGCCCGGGAGTATCACGCCGAGCAGGGCATCGCCACCGAGGCCTGGTCCCCGCTCGGCTCGGGCAAGGGCCTCCTGGAGGTCCCGGCGATCGTCGCCATCGCCCAGAAGCACGGCCGTACCCCGGCGCAGATCGTGCTCCGCTGGCACCTCCAGCTGGGCAACATCGTGATCCCCAAGTCCGTGACCCCGTCCCGGATCAAGGAGAACATCGACGTCTTCGACTTCTCCCTGGACACCGAGGACATCGCGGCGATCAGCGCCCTGAACGAGGACCGCCGCCTGGGCCCCGACCCGGCCGTGTTCGACATGGGCTGAGCCGCCCCGGTACACCGGTCGGCCCGGACGCACGGTATGCGTCCGGGCCGACGGCGTCACAGGGCGAACAGAGCGACGAGCGTCAGTTGGGCTGCCCCATCGGCCGCACCACCACGGTGTTCACATCCACACCGTCCGGCTGCTCGATCGCCCAGACGATCGACCCGGCGAGCTGTTCCGCGGTCAGCAGATGACCCGGCGGCAGACTGCCGTAGCTGTCCCAGAACGGGGTCTCCACGCGTCCCGGCGAGATCAGGGTCACGCCCACGCCGAACTCGGTGACCTGACGCCGGGTGTTCTCGGCGAGCCCGGTCACGGCCCACTTGGTCGCCCCGTAGAGGTTGCCGGGGGTGTGGATGTGGCCCGCGACGCTCCCGATCAGCACGATCCGCCCCCGGGTCTCCTTCAAGGCGTCGATGGACGCCCTGATCAGCAGCGCGGGCCCCAGCACATTGGTCAGCACCATCTCGGACCAGCCGGCCGGGTCGCCCTCGGCGACGGAGTCGTGCGTGGCGAAGCCCGCGTTGGCCACGACGGTGTCCAGCCGCCCGAACTGCTTGAGCGTCGCGTCGACCGCCGCCTGCACCTGGTCGTACTCGGCCGCGTTCCCCACGACCGTCAACAGCTCCTCAGGACCCCCGAGTTCCTCGGCGAAGGCGCGCAGCCGGCCCTCACCCCGCCCGGTGACCGCGACCCGGTGACCGGAGTCGAGAAGCAGCCGCGCGACCGCGGCACCGATGCCGCTTCCACCACCCGTGATGAGCGCGACAGGCGATGGCGCGACAGGCGAGTCAGTCATGATTACCCCCATACGTTGACGGTGAACGCCGGGAGTCCATCACTTCGAGCGCTCTCGAAGTCAAGGACCGGCGCTCACCGCGGGACACGCCCTACCCGGCCTTCACGCCGACGTGCAGCGTGTGTGCCGTCAGCACGAACACGTCCGGTCGGTGGTACACGCTCGCCTTGTCGTCCGGGTCCAGGAGCCGGTCGAGGGTGGCGAGGTCGTCCGGGTCGAGGCCGTCGGCGAGGCCGTCGCGGCGATGGGTGAGCGCGGTGACGACGAAGGCGCGGGCCTCCTCCGACAGCGGGGCGGGGAGATCGAAGAGGAAGGTGCGGGTCGCGGTGTGGCGCAGGCCGACGGCGGTCAGCAGGGCGGGCCAGTCCTCCGTCTCGGCCACCGCTCCGGGCAGGTCGGCCCGCATCCGGGCGAACCATTCGTCCTGGACGGCGTCGATCCGGGAGAACAGACCAGGGCGGCCGATACCGATGTCGCGCGGCAGGAAACGCGTGGGGAGCCCGCCCTCCAGCAGGGCCAGGATGCCGCCGGGCGCGAGGCCGCCCGCGAATCCGGCGAGCGCGGCGCGCTGGTCGCCGACGTGGTGCAGCGACCGGCTGGCCCACAGCAGGTCGCCCGGGTACTCCAAGTCGCCCAGCCCGTCGGCGAGTTCGGCCCGCAGCGTGCTGAAACGGTCGCCTATGCCGAGGCCCTGGGCACGGGCGCGGGCCCGCTCCAGCAGAGATTCCACGCCGTCCACGGCAACGACCCGCGCCTCGGGGAAGGTGTTCGCGAGGAGGCAGGAGATGACGCCGGGGCCGCTGCCCGCGTCCACGATCAGCTCGGGATCGGGCCGCTGCTCCCTCAGCCAGGCCGCCGCCTCGGCATACAAGGGAGTGAACAGTTCCGCCTCCTGCTCCAGCATGGGGAGCATCTCGGCGAAGTCCATGTGGGTGTGGTCGTGCTGACCGTGATCGTGACCGTGGATGTGATCGTGATCGTGCGTGTGCGACATGGTGGCGAGCCTCTCGTTCCGGGTGTGGACAGCGTGCTCCGCCACTCCCGGAAACAGCCAGTCATGTTGCGTAAACAGCAAATCGCACCCACGGTGAAGCGACGGTGGACCGCGACCGCTCGGCGGTGGAGTTCGTGATCCGCCGGGGGCCGGCCCAGGAGGCCCGACCCCCGGCGGATCACCAGGTCACACGGTCACCGTCACCATCACACGGTCACGGTTACAGCGGCGGATAGGCGTTCGTCATCAGCTGCTGGAACTGCGCCGAGAACCAGTGCCCCGACAGCGGTGAGTTCGGCAGCGCGCCGGACATGTTGTTCCCGTTGCGGGGGTTGCCCGTGTACGTCGGGTCACACATCCGGTCGAAGCCCTTGCCCTCGTCGTTCGGGATGGCCGAGCTGGAACCGTCGGACTCGCCCGGGGGCTTCATCCAGACGTAGGCGTCGATGCCGGTGGCGGGGGCTGCCTGGGGGCGTTCACCGAGGCCGGCGCCGGACTGGTTGCACCAGTTCCCGATGTGGATACGGCGGTCGTAGCGGCCGCCGTCGATGTAGGTGTCGACGCTGGTCGTCGCGCCCGGTCCGGTGGGCCGCGCCGTGCCGCCCCAGCCGTTCCTGGAGGTGTCGATCAGCATGCCGATGCCGGAGTTGAAGCCGACCGAGACGAGCTGGTTGCGGAAGGCCTGGGCGAAGGACAGCTCGTCGACGTAGCGGTTCCAGTCGACCCACTTGGACTGGCGGACGGAGGTGCCGTTCACCGAGTCGTCGATGGTGAAGTTGTTCTCCTTCAGGGCGCTGTAGTTGGCGGTGTTGGTGATGAACCCGTGCACATCGTTCACGGTGGCGCCCTCGGCGGTGGCCGCTTCCTTCATCACGTTCGCGCTCGCGCCGAAGTTGTCGTCCCAGCCGATCCAGCCGTGGTGCCCGGCGTCGATGTAGTTGTAGACGTTGGGCACGTCACCCAGCTCGCTGAGCGCGTAGCCGACGCCCTTCACGTAGTTGCCGTTGGCCTTCATCACGTCGCACTGCGGGGTGGCCGTCGGGCGGCTGCCGGTGTTGGTGACGAGGTTGGGCAGCGAGTCGATCTCGATGGTGGTGACGATCCGCAGCGAGGCGTACGCGGGGTCGGCGAGGATCGCGGCGATCGGGTCGATGTACTGGGTCTTGTACCGGTCGATCTCCGTCGGTCCGAGCTCCCCGTTGGACGCGAGCGCCGCGCAGTCGCGGCCCGGCAGGTTGTAGATCACCAGCTGGACGACGAGTTCGCCGGAGCCCTTCTGTTCCAGGGCCTCATCGAGATGGTCGCGCAGGCCCATGCCGCCGTTGACACCGTTGATGGCGGCGATCCGGTCGAGCCAGACGCCGGTGGGCTGGTTGGAGATACGGCTGCCGCCCGGCTCGGCGGCGGCCTTCGCGGACCACTCCGGGTTCACATACACCTTGGCGCCGGAGTACGGGTTGTCGACCCGTGGGCCGGTCGGGTCGGGATCGGGGTCCCCGCCGCCTCCGTCGTCGACGTTGCAGGTCACCCCGTCGAGTGTGAAGGTGGCGGGCAGGGCGTTGGTGCCGCTGTACGAGGCGTTGAAGCCGAAGCTGACCGAACCGCCGGTGGCCAGCGTCCCGTTGTAGGTCTCGTTGGCCGCGGTGACGGCGGTGCCGCTCTGGCTGATCTTCGCGTTCCAGCCGTTGGTGACCTGCTGGTTCCCGGCGTACGACCATTTCACCGCCCAAGAGCTCTTGGCGGCGCTGTTGTTGGTGACGGTGACGGCGGCGGTGAAGCCGTTGCTCCACTGGTTCTGCACCTTGTAGTCGACGGTGCAGGGGACTGCGGCGATACCGGTGTCCACGGGGACGGCCGCGGCAGCGGTGCCGGTGCCGCCGGCGAGCAGGGCGAGTGCCGCTAACAGGGCTGTTCTGGTACGGCTCATGAGTGCGGGTTCCTGTCTGTTGGGGACTAGGGCCTGTCCGGTCGATCACAGTGGAGGAAAGCAGCGGCGCCTTTCCGATGCCGGTGAGCGGGGTGTGGTGCGTGCAGCCGCAGATGCGCGCCCGCCGCGGAGCGGCTGATGTCACCGCCACCCCGCGTCTCCGCCGTGATCGACCGGACAGGTCCTAACCGTTGAGGGCGCGCAGGTGGTCGCGCAGACCGGTTCCGTACGACGTGGGGGTGCCGTCGTAGCTGGAGATCAGGGACGGGCCGGAGGAGCAGTCCCAGGTGTTCCAGGTCCAGCCGAGGTAGGAGAGCCCTCGGTCGTCGAACCACTTCATGACGGTGTCGGTGAAGGAGTGGGAGCAGGTGTTCTCGCCGATCTCCCCCGCCACGAGCGGGACCTGAGCGGCCACCGGGGCGAGCGTCGAGTTCCAGCAGGTCTCACTGGCACAGGAGTTGAAGTTGTAGACGTGGTACCCGGCGGCGAGATTGCCCGTCGGGTCGCTGGGCTTGTACGTCAGCCACTGACTGAGGTCGTTCGCGTACGCGAGCCCGCCCGCCAGGATCAGGTTCTCGGCGCCGGTGCCGCGCACCGCGTCGACCAGGTCCTGCATGCCGGCCACCTCGTATCCGATGCCGGGGCAGTTGCCGCCGTCCTTCCAGCACGTCCACGCCTGGGTGGTGGTGGACGTCGCCCGGTCCGGGTAGGGCTCGTTGAACAGGTCGAACACGACGGCCCGGTCGTCCTTGAAGGTGCTGGCGACCGAGGTCCAGAAGGACGGGGTGTACTGCATGTCGGGCATCGGCTTCTGGCAGCTGGCGTGCACGTCGGAGCAGCCCGACGAGTTGCCGGTGTACTGGCCGTAGGACCAGTGCAGTTCGACCATCGGTGTCATGCCGTGCGCCTCGACCTTCGCCACCAGGTCCTTGACGGCGGCGATGTAGTTGGCGCCCGCGTACTCCGGCTTGATGTTGGAAAGCCCCAGCCAGCACTCCTCGTTCAGCGGAATGCGGACCGTGTTGGCCTCCCAGTCCGCGATGGCCTGCACCGACGCGTCATCGACCGGGCCGTCCCAGATGCCGTGGCCCTGGACGCACATGAACTCGCCGCCGGAGCGGTTGACGCCGAGCAGCCGTCGGGTGGCCCCGGCGGAGTCCACCAGCTTGTTGCCCGAGACGTGCAGCTCGGGCGCCTCACCTGTGGCCGGCGGCTCGGTCGGCGAAGGCGTGGGCGTGGGCGTGGGCGTCGGAGACGGCTCCGTGTCCACATTGCAGGTGGTGCCGTTGAGCTTGAAGTTCGTCGGCGCCGCGTTGCTCCCCGACCACGAGGCCAGGAAACCCGCACTGACGCTCGAGCCGGAACCCAACGAGCCGTTCCAGCTCTCATTGGCCGCGGTGACCGTGGTACCGGACTGGGACCACTTGGCGGTCCAGCCCTGGGTGACCTTCTGGCCGCCGGTGAAGTCGAAGGTGACGCTCCAACTGCTCAGCGCCGCCATGTTGTTGGTGATGCTCACGGCACCCTGGAAGCCGGTGCCCCACTGGCTCGTGACGGAGTACTCGACCGTGCACGCGGGTGCGGCCCCTGAAGCCGTGACGACCGGCGCGATCACGGTGCCCACGAGGGCGACCGCGGCGCCGACCACTGAAAGAACTGAACGAGGAGGGTGTCGCATGAGCGACTCCTTGCAGCTCGGGCACGTCGTGACGGACGCGCCGACTGATGGAATCGCTCCCACTGGTGTCGATGAAGCTAGCGCCAAGTGTCGGTAAAGGACAGAGGAGTTGCACTGTTGATCAATCGAACAATTTCGACTCTTCAAGCACCTTGACCCCTTCGACCCCCCTCCTCAATATGGGAGCGCTCCCACTGGTTCAAGGCTTGTTGCTGCTCCGCCCCCCTTCTCCGAGCCGCAAGGAGGAACCAGCACATGCACCCCAGTCCCAGAAGGAGACGCCGCGCACCCTTATCCGGATCGCCTCCGGGGCGCCCCAGCCGGCGGCTCTGGACCGCCGTGGTGGCGGCCCTCGCACTCCCCCTGTCCACGCTCACGACTCTCGCGACCAGCGCAACTCCAGCTCAAGCAGCCGCAGTTCAGTGCAGCGTCGACTACAAGACCAACGACTGGGGCTCGGGCTTCACCGCTGAGCTGACGCTCACCAACCGGGGCACGGACCCGATCGACGGCTGGACCCTGACGTACGACCACACCGGCAACCAGACGCTCACGAACGGCTGGAGCGGCACCTGGTCCCAGTCCGGCAAGACGGTCACCGCGAAGAACGCCTCCTGGAACGGGACGATCGCCGCCGGGGCCGCGGTCACCACCGGTGCCCAGTTCACCTACAGCGGCACCAACACGGCGCCGGCCACCTTCGCGATCAACGGCACGACCTGCGTCGGAGCCCATCAGCCGCCGATCACCGTGCTGACCAGCCCCACCGCGGGCGCGACCTACACCCAGGGTGCCGCCGTCCCGCTGGCCGCGACCGCCGCGGCCGCCGACAACGCGACCATCAGCAAGGTCGAGTTCTACGACGACACGACCCTGCTGGGCACGGACACCAGCTCCCCGTACACGCTCTCGGTCAACAGCTTGACCGTGGGCAGTCATTCGCTGGTCGCCAAGGCGTACGACAGCCTGGGCGCGTCGGGGACATCCACGCCGGTCGGCATCACCGTCGCCTCGGGTCCCGCCGTGGTGGCAACGCCGACCCAACTCGGTGTTCAGCAGGGCAAGTCGGGCACGTTCGACGTGAAGCTGTCGACGCAGCCGACGGCGAACGTGACGGTGAGCACGGCCCGCACGGACGGCAACACGGGTCTGTCCGTCACCAGCGGTTCCAGTCTCACCTTCACCCCGTCCAACTGGAACACGGCCCAGCAGGTGACCATCACCGCCGACGCCTCCGGCACCGGCACGGCGACCTTCACGGCCTCCGCGACCGGCCACGCCAAGGCCACGGTCACCGTGACGGAACTGGCGGCGTCGAAGGCGTACGACGCCCGATTCCTGGACCTCTACGGCAAGATCACCAACCCGGCGAACGGCTACTTCTCCCCCGAGGGCATCCCCTACCACTCGGTGGAGACACTGATCGTCGAGGCGCCGGACCAGGGTCATGAGACGACGTCGGAGGCGTACAGCTATCTGATCTGGCTGCAGGCCATGTACGGGAAGATCACCGGCGACTGGTCGAAGTTCAACGCCGCGTGGACGACCATGGAGACATACATGATCCCCACGCACGCCGACCAGCCGACGAACTCCTTCTACAACGCCTCGAAACCGGCGACGTACGCCCCCGAGCTGGACACTCCGAACGAGTACCCGGCGAAGCTCGAACCCTCGGTCTCGGTCGGCTCGGACCCGATCGCGGCGGAGCTGAAGAGCGCGTACGGCACGGACGACGTGTACGGCATGCACTGGCTGCAGGACGTCGACAACGTCTACGGCTACGGCAACTCGCCCGGCAAGTGCGAGGCGGGTCCGACGGACACCGGCCCGTCGTACATCAACACCTTCCAGCGCGGCGCGCAGGAGTCGGTGTGGGAGACGGTTCCGCAGCCGACCTGTGACGCCTTCAAGTACGGCGGCACGAACGGCTATCTGGACCTCTTCACCGGGGACGCGTCGTATGCCAAGCAGTGGAAGTTCACCAACGCGCCGGACGCCGACGCGCGGGCCGTACAGGCCGCGTACTGGGCCGATGTGTGGGCCAAGGCGCAGGGCAAGGGCGGCGCGGTGTCGGCGACCGTCGGCAAGGCCGCGAAGATGGGCGACTATCTGCGCTATGCCATGTACGACAAGTACTTCAAGAAGGTCGGCAACTGCGTGGGGCCCTCGACGTGTCCGGCGGGCACCGGCAAGGATGCCTCGCACTATCTGATGTCCTGGTACTACGCCTGGGGTGGTGCCACCGACACCTCGGCGGGCTGGGCCTGGCGCATCGGTTCCAGCCACACCCACGGCGGCTACCAGAACCCGCTTGCCGCGTACGCGCTCAGCTCGTACGCGGATCTGAAGCCCAAGTCGGCGACGGGGCAGGCGGACTGGGCCAAGTCGCTGGAGCGGCAGATCGAGTTCTACCGCTGGCTCCAGTCGAACGAGGGCGCCATCGCGGGTGGTGCGACCAACAGCTGGGCGGGCCGCTACGCGACGCCTCCCACCGGTACGCCGACCTTCTACGGCATGTACTACGACCAGCAGCCGGTGTACCACGACCCGCCGTCCAACCAGTGGTTCGGCTTCCAGGCGTGGTCCATGGAGCGGGTCGCCGAGTACTACCAGCAGACGGGGAACGCGAGCGCGAAGGCGGTCCTCGACAAGTGGGTGGACTGGGCGCTGTCCAAGACCACGATCAATCCGGACGGCACCTACCAGATTCCCTCCACGCTCCAGTGGTCCGGTGCCCCGGACACCTGGAACGCCTCAAGTCCGGGTGCCAACAACGGACTTCACGTCACCGTCGCCGACTACACGAAAGACGTCGGGGTGGCGGCCGCCTACGCCAAGACCCTGACGTACTACGCCGACCGCTCCGGTGACACGCAGGCGGCGACGACGGCGAAGGCGCTGCTCGACGGCATGTGGGAGCACAACCAGGACGCGCTGGGCATCGCCGTCCCGGAGACCCGCGCCGACTACAACCGTTTCGACGACAACGTGTACGTGCCGAGCGGTTGGAGCGGCACGATGCCGAACGGCGACACGATCAACTCCTCCTCGACCTTCGCCTCGCTCCGGTCCTTCTACGAGGACGACCCGGCCTGGTCGAAGATCGAGAGCTATCTGGCGGGCGGAGCCGCGCCCTCCTTCACGTACCACCGGTTCTGGGCCCAGGCGGACATAGCCCTCGCCATGGGCTCGTACGCGGAGCTCCTCGAATAGTCCCCGCCAGGCCCTTGTGGGCCTGGGGCTCCGTGTACCGGGCCGGGCGGTTCCTCATCCGCACTGAGGGCCGCCCGGCCATCGTGCCGTTCTCCTCAAGAGAGGACCCCCACCCGTGCGAAGAACCCGCATGTTGTCGAACGTCGAGCAGGCCGACACGATCGGCTTCGGCAAGGCGGCGACGGGAGCCTCGCACCAGACCCTCTACACCAGCGCGAAGATCGCCGGGATACGCGGCATCTTCCGTTCCACGGACAAGGGCGCGACCTGGACCCGCATCAACGACGACACCCACCAGTGGGGTTGGACGGGCGCGGCGATCACGGGTGACCCTCGGGTGTACGGCCGCGTGTACGTGGCGACGAACGGCCGCGGGGTGATCTACGGTGACTCCTCCGACAGTGACGGAGGCGACGGCGGCACGGATCCGACGCCGACACCGACCGGCGCCTGCGCGGTGACGTACACCATCACCAACCAGTGGTCGGGCGGTTTCCAGGCCGATGTCCAGCTCAGCAACACGGGGACGGGCGCTTGGTCGGGCTGGTCCCTGAACTGGACGTTCCCGAACGGACAGACCGTCTCCCAACTGTGGAACGCGGACTACACGCAGTCGGGTGCGGCGATGACGGCGAAGAACGTCGGCTGGAACGGCAACGTGGCGGCGGGTTCGTCGGTGAGCTTCGGATTCACCGGAAACTGGTCGGGATCAAACACGGAACCGACGGCTTTCAAACTGGGGGACCAGACCTGCACGGTGAGTTGAGCTCCGAGGGCGCGTGCCGTTTCCAGGAGCCGGAGAGCCGGCGCGAGGAGAGCTGACCGGGTGGGTGCGCGCCGCATGAACGAGGCACGCACCCACCGTCGTTCACTGGGTGCAGACCGTCGGCCTCGGTGCCGTCAGTGGTCACTGTGCCACCTCCCGCATGGGTGTTGATCCAGCGAGAGCGGGCCGGCCACCATTCGACAGCTCGGGCGGCCGAGTCGCTCGCCTCGGGCTCGTGCGGCGGCAAGTCCTTGGCGATCAGATCCTGGATGGAGCGGCCGAGTCGGTCGAGGGATGGGACGACGATGGTGTCGCCGGGGCGTGCGCACTCCAGCGCCTTCCAGCGCTCTTCGCGTTCGGCGTCACCGGCCCTTGCCCTAGAGCGCGGTCCAGCATTTAGCGTCTCCGTCATGACGACACCTCAGCACAAGATCGGATCGGGCTTCGGTGCCCGGAACACCGCGGACGACGTCCTGAGCGGGATCGACCTGTCCGGCAGCACCGCGATCGTCACCGGTGGCTACTCGGGACTTGGTCTGGAGACAACCCGCGCCCTGGCGGGTGCCGGAGCCCGCGTCGTGGTCCCCGCCCGGCGACGGGCGGCCGCTCAGGAGGCGGTCGAGGGCATCGACGGCGTCGAGACCGACGACCTCGACTTGTCCGACCTCGAAAGCGTCCGCGGTTTCGCCGAGCGGTTCCTGGCCTCGGGTCGCAAGGTCGACATCGTGATCAACAACGCTGGGGTCATGGCCTGCCCCGAGACGCGGGTCGGCCCGGGGTGGGAGGCGCAGTTCGCCACCAACCACCTCGGTCACTACGCGCTCATCAACCATCTCTGGCCGGCGATCGCCCGCGGTGGCGCGCGCGTGGTCGCCGTGTCCTCCGGCGCCCACGGCATCACCGGCGTGCGCTGGGACGACGTGCAGTTCGAGCGTGGCTACGACAGATGGCAGGCGTACGGGCAGGCGAAGACGGCGAACGTGCTGTTCGCCGTGCAGCTCGATGCGCTCGGCAGGGACGCCGGAGTCAGAGCGTTCGCGCTGCATCCGGGCAGCATCCTCACCCCGCTGCAGCGCCACCTTGCGAAGGCGGAGATGGTCGACGCGGGCTGGATCGACGAGAACGGCAACCCGACCGATCCCACCTTCAAGACGCCCGGGCAGGGCGCGGCGACGCAGGTATGGGCGGCGACCTCCCCCCGGCTGGCGGGCATGGGCGGCGTGTACTGCGAGGACTGCGACATAGCCGAGCCGGCCGGCGACGGCTCGGAAGGCGGCGTGCACGCACACGCGACCGACCCCGAGCAGGCCGCCCGCCTGTGGGCGCTGTCGGCCGACCTCACGGGCGTCGACGCTTTCGCGGCGGCAACCTAAGGGCTGTCCCGGACGCCGCGGGTCACCGTTTCAGGTCTGTGGCCGGCCCCCGGGCCGGTCACACCATACGAATCAACGACCCGTTGCGGCGAGTGATATCGCCGTTCGCTTCGGAGGCGTCGCGGAACCGCGGTGACCGCAGCATGGTCGACGTGGCAGCAGCCGCCGGAGTGTCCGCTGAAACCCTCCGCAAGATCGAGACCGGCCGGGCCCCGACTCCGGCCTTCTTCACCGTGGCAGCCCTGGCCCACGCCCTGCACCTGTCACTCGACGACCTGGCCGCCGCCTGCGCGGAAGACACCGAAGTCGGCGAGCAGGCCATGTCGGCGTGACCAGACACGCGCCGACCGACGGGGAGAGCGGCGCGACCCGGATCGCCGAGCACCTCGCGGCATGGTTCGGACACTTACGCCCACCCCCGAAGGACTTCGAGCGTCGATCACCGAGGCAACAGTCTTGCTATTGCAAGTAATACGCAGCAAGCTTTGTGGGTCCTTACCACCCGCCTGTGACGTGGAGTCTTGTCATGCCCCGCCTGATGCCGGATGCCGGACCACAGCGCGTCCTTGCGGCCTCGAACTTCGTCTACACCGTAGGCAGCGGCCTTTATCTGACCGCCGGGGTGCTGTATTTCACTGAAGCGGTTCACCTTCCGGCAGACCAGGTAGGACTCGGGCTCGGTATCGCCGGCCTTGCCGCGCTGGCCCTGGGCGTCGCGGTCGGTCATCTGGCGGACCGATACGGAGCACGTGGTGTCTACGCGGCCACCCTTGTGGTCCAGGCGCTGGCCACAGCGGGCTTCGTACTGGTGGACAACTTCTGGCCGTTCGTGCTCGCGGTCGGCTCGGCTGCCGGGGCGAAGGCAGCCGGAGCAGCCGCCCGCTCCCCGCTCATCAGGCACTACGGAGGGGACCGGCCGCAGGAGTTCCGGGCCTATCTCCGCGCGGTGACCAACGTCGGCATCTCACTCGGCGCCCTGGGAGCGGGCTGGGTTGTTCAAGTGGGCACCCTCACCGCCTATCAACTCATGGCCGTCGGCAACGCAATCGCCTTCGTGGTCGCCGCGGCGCTCCTGGTCCTGCTCCCACCGGTTGCGCCGGTCCCTGCCACCAGCGGCCCTCGCTGGATCGCCCTCCGAGACCGCCCTTACCTGCTGCTCACCGTCCTCGACGGGATCATGGCCATCCAGTTCAAGGTGCTCACCGTGGCCATCCCGCTCTGGCTGGTCGGTGCCACCACCGCCCCGCACTGGCTCATCTCGGGCACCATGCTCACCGGCACCGTCATCGTCGTCGCATTCCAGGTGCGAGCCAGCCGCAACATCGATTCCCCCACGGCAGGCGGAAACGCCTACCGCCGGGCAGGCGTGGCCTTTCTCATCGCCTGCTCGCTGATTTCCCTGTCCGCGGGGATACCGGCATGGGCTGCCGCAGCCCTGCTCATCACCGCCGTGGTGATCCACACGGTCGGTGAACTCTGGCACGCCGCTGCCGGCTTCGAGGTGTCCTTCGCCCTCGCCCCCAAGCACGCCACCGGCCAGTACCTGGGCGTATTCGGCTTGGGCGCCGGACTGGCCGAGGCCCTTGGACCAGGTCTGCTCATCGCGCTCTGCATCACCTGGGGCCGCCCCGGCTGGTATGTCGTCGGAGCCATGTTCGCCCTGACCGGCCTGGCAGCACCACTCGCTGTCCGCTGGGCACAACACCACCAGCACGCTCGGCAGACGCAGCCTCACTCCATGGAGAAGGCGCAAGCCGCCTGATCAACCCGACGAAACGCTCCACATCCCCAGCGGTGTGAATCATGCATCAGGCCCCCTTCCGGTGAGACTCCGAAGGGGGCCTGACTGGATCACCAGGAAACGCTGTCTGCGCAGTTCACGGCGTGTAGACCGTCGGCCTCGGTGCCGTCGGCATGCCGTTGCCGAGGAAGAAGCTCGGGTGCGGCGGCTGGTTGTAGGCGGTGTTCTGCCAGGCCAGACCCGTGCGGTACATCGTGTCGTGCAGCAGGGTCGTGATCTTCGTGCTGGTCTCGTAGGGCGTCGAATAGATCCTCAGTGCCGTGTTGTCGCTGGTGGGCCAGACGACCTCCTCGCGCCAGTCGCCGAAGAGGTCGCCGGAGAGGGACGGTGTCGCCTTGGTGCTGTTGTTGGAGTGGACCGAGGCTCCGGTCAGCAGGCGGGTGTCGGACGACGTGCCGTACTTGTCGATGTGGGTGCCGTCGAGGAGTTCGCGGACGGTGTCGCCGTCCCACCAGGACAGGAAGTTGGCGGAGGACGGCTCGCGGCCCTTGGTGGCGCCGGCCTCGTCACGGATGGAGGTGTCGGAGGCGGACCACACCTCGGCGCCGTCATTGCCCGCGTAGATGTCCCCGGCGACTCCGCGCCCATTGTCGCAGCAGGCCGCGAGGCTCCAGTTGACCGTACCGTTGGCCGGGTTGATGTAGAGCTCGGCCGGCTGGGAGGTCGACTCCGAGACCTTGAAGTACTCCAGGCCCGCGTGCGACGGGTCGAGGTCGCCCAGGTGCTGGGCGTCGCCGTGCCCGGTCTTGGTGGTCCACAGGGCGTTGCCGTTGTCGTCGACGGCCATCGCTCCGTAGACGATCTCGTCCTTGCCGTCGTTGTCGACGTCCCCGACGGACAGACTGTGCGAGCCCTGACCGTCGTACCCCTTGCCGGTGTTGGTCGAGGAGCTGGTGTCGAAGGTCCAGCGGCGCGTGAAGGTTCCGTTCCGCCAGTCCCAGGCGGCGATGACGCTACGGGTGTAGTAGCCCCGCGCCATGATCAGGGACGGTCGGGCGCCGTCCAGGTAGGCGGTTCCGGCGAGGAAGCGGTCGACGCGGTTGCCGTACGAGTCGCCCCAGGAGGAGACCGTGCCGCGCGCCGGGACGTAGTCGACGCCGCCCATGGCCGCGCCCGTCTGACCGTTGAACATGGTCAGGTACTCGGGCCCGGACAGCACATACCCGCTCGAGTTCCGGTAGTCGGCGGACGAGCTGCCGATCACCGTGCCCCGGCCGTCCGTCGTCCCGTCGGCCGTCTTCAGGGCGACCTCGGCCTTGCGGTCGCCGTCGTAGTCGTACACCTGGAACTGCGTGTAGTGCGCTCCCGAGCGGATGTTCCGGCCGAGGTCGATACGCCACAGCCGGGTGCCGTCGAGCTTGATGCCGTCGATGATCGTGTTGCCGGTGTAGCCGGACTGGGAGTTGTCCTTGGCGTTGGTGGGCTGCCACTTGAGGACGAAGTCGAGCGCGCCGTCGCCGTCGAGGTCGCCGACGGAGGCGTCGTTGGCCTCGTAGGTGTAGGCGACTCCGTCGGGGGTGGTGCCGCCCGCGGGCGGGGTGATGGGCACGTCCTTGTATCCGGTGCGGAACTGGATCGCGTGGACGGAGTCGGCCTGCTCCACGCCGCCCACGATCGCGCGGACCGTGTAGTCGGCCTGCGCGGGCGCTCCCGAGTGGAAGTAGTTCGTGGAGCCGGTGATCGGGGTCGAGTTGACCTTCGTACCGGCTCGGTAGACGTTGAACGAGACGTCGTTCGCGTCGGTGCCGAGCCAGCGCCAGCTGACCAGGTTGCCACTGTCGGTGTGGACGCTGACGACGCCCCGGTCGAGCGCCTCGACCTGACGGGCGGTGGCCGCCTGGGCGGTTCCGGTACCGAGGGCAGTGAGCCCGGCGGCGATGAGCGCGGCCGTCGCCGCCATCGCCGACCCGATCACGCGTCTGCGGTGCTGCCTTTGCGGGTGCTGCACGGTGGTTACCTCCTGAGAGGACAGACTGCTTCTGTTCCCTCAGTCGCCGCCGCGGGCAAGGAAGTTGCCGCCTATCAGCAAGCGCTCTCTACGTATACAGGTGAGCCAGCGCGGCGACGGTGCGCGCGATGCGGTTCCGCAGCTCGGCCGGCTCCAGCACCTCGATCGCCGCGCCCAGGCGCAGGAACTCGTCGTGGGCGTGGTCGACGGACTCGATGGGGACGGTGGCGCGGGTCCAACCGTCCGCTTCCGTATGGCCGTTGGGGGCGGCGCGGCAGGCCAGTGCTGCACCGCGCACACAACAGGACCCACCCCCGCTCAGTCTCCAGGAACGGTCAGCTTGCACCATGATCCTGGGAGAGTGCCTCCACCCTGCGGGCGAGATGGAAGTCGAGCTCGGTGACGGCGCCGCCGACGCTGTGCGTGTTCACGGTGAGGGAGACGGTGTTGTAGCCGAGGGTGAGGTCGGAGTGGTGGTCGAGCTCCTCCTGCACCTGCGCGATGTGCACGACCATCGCGGTCGCCGCGAAGTGCGAGGCGAGCCGGTAGGAGCGGGCGAGGCGGTCTCCGTCCAGCGACCAGCCCAGCAGCTCCGTCAGCCGCTCCTCGATCTCCTGTTGCGACAGCGGTTCGACGGGCATGGCCTCGCTCCTTTCCTACGTCTTACGCTCTACGGTGCGGCTGATCTTCAGCGTCGCAGATGAGTTTAGGTTTTCCGGGGTGGGGCTGGGTTTTCGGCCCGGCTCCGGTCCTGGGAAAAGAGATCTCAGGTGTCCCGGTGGCGGTCCCGCCCGTGGGGCGTGGGTGTGCAGGTGGAAGCCTGCGCCGAGTCTGGCCCCATGCGGCTGGTGCCGGGTGGGGGTGCTCATCGTGTGCGGTGCCTGCCGCCGTCCGCGCCACTGGGGGTGACGCCTTGGTGACTGGGGCATCCGCCCCGCCGGACGCTTTCCACCCGGACCCGCAACAGTGGTACTTGCTGCGGGACTTGCGGGTGGGGCGGGGACCCTGCGTCGCTGCCTGGGCACAGGGCGGTTTCTCGTCGGCCCCGCCTTCGTCCGGTCCGCCGCTGCGCGAGGCTGCGGCAGACCGGACGAAGGGATGGTGCCGGGGTGGGGGGTGTGCCGGACCGGCTGGTCCAGCTCCTGAACCGTGCGGCGGATCACAAACGTGCCGCTCGCCCGGTCCAGGACAGTTGTGTGGTGGGTCAGGCCGCGGGCGCCGATGCGCTGCCAGGCGGCCACGTCGCGGTCCGCGCTGTACCCGCACGCCGTGTTGGGGCACGTGGCCCATTTCCAGCCCGGCTTGGGACGGTCGGGGGCGGCGTGGTGGCGGAA